>JBFFYZ010000211.1:0-4491 GCA_041568895.1 Nitrospiraceae bacterium | reverse complement strand
GGAAAATTCGGAACGCCGAAACAGCGTGCGGTAAGGGAGGAGGAACATGAAATTCGAAATGGTGGCCGAGGTCCGGGAGCGAACGGGGAAGGGCGTCGCCCGGCAACTCCGGCGGAAGGGAAAGATCCCGGCTGTTCTCTATGGGCAAGGCGAATGCCTGCTGCTTACTCTGGATCCCGCCGCGGTGACGAAGATCTTGAAGGCGCACGCGGGAACCACCGCGCTGATCGCGCTCAAGATCGAAGGTGCCTCGGGAGGACCGACGCGGACCGCCCTGTTGCGCGATTTCCAGCTTGACCCGGTGACGGGGGACGTCCTCCACGCGGATCTCTTCGAAGTCTCCATGACGAAACCCATTCGGGTGCGGGTGCCGGTCCACATCGTGGGGGGAGTGGTGGCCGGCGTGAAGGAAGGCGGCGTGCTGCACCACAACCTTCGCGAATTGCACATTGAGTGTCTGCCCACGGCCATGCCCGATCATATCGAAGTGGACGCTTCCCCGCTGCTCATCGGGCAAGGCATCCACGTCCGGGAACTGCCGCCTCATGCGGGGGTCAAGGTGCTCGACGAGCCCGACCAGATGGTGGTGAGCGTGGCGGCCCCCATGTCCGAGGCCAAGCTGGAGGCCTTGTTGACCAGCGGTGCGGTGGCCGAGGAGGGCAAAGAACCTGAAGTGGTCGGCAAAGGCAAAGAGGAAGAAGGGGCGGAGGCTCTGGAGAAGGGTGCGGAAACGGCTGAAGCCAAGAAAGGGGCCGCTCCGGCGGAGGCCGCCAAAGGAGACAAGGGCGAAAAGGCAGAAAAGACGGAAAAGAAAGAGACCAAGGAGGAAAAGAAAAAGTAACCTTGCGCCTGATTGTGGGGCTGGGCAATCCCGGCGACCGTTACGCCTGCACCCGACACAACGTCGGGTATCGCGCGTTGGAGCATGCCGCGGAGCGGTGGTCGGTGACTCTCCATGAGAGTGGCTCCGCCCGACAGGGGCGTGGAATGGTCGGAACGGTTCCTGTCACGCTGGCCGAGCCCCTCACCTGGATGAATCAAACCGGCCCGGTCGTCAAAGCCCTTCTCGAGGCCTTGAGTCTCTCCCCCGACGCGCTCACCATCATCCACGACGACATGGATTTGGACCTGGGCCGCCTGCGCTTCAAGCGGGTCGGCGGACACGGCGGCCACAACGGCGTACTGTCCATCATCGACGCCCTCGGGACCGACCAATTTTTCCGGCTGAAGATCGGCATCGGACGACCGGCGCCGGGCGAAGATCCGGCAGAATTCGTGCTGTCCCCCTTTTCGCCGGACGAGAACAGACAGATCGACCAGGATATGGAGCGGGCGGTAGACGCCCTCGGCTGCCTGGTCAAGGAAGGGCTGAATACCGCGATGAATCGGTTCCACATGAAGGAACCCGAGGGCCCCGAGGCCGATGAACGGGATCAGCAAGAGTCCTCGTAAGGCCCTCATCAGCTGGCTGCGAGATAGGGAATAGGAGACCTCATTAAGATGGGCGTCTGTTGTGGCATGATCGGGTTGCCGAATGTGGGGAAGACGACGGTCTTCAATGCCCTGGTCGGGGCTGGCGCAGTCGCGGCCAACTACCCCTTTTCGACCGTGGAAACGAACGTCGGCATTGCCCAGGTGCCCGATCCGCGCCTGTACAAGCTCGCCGACATCTTCAAGTCCCGGAAGATCACCCCGAGCACGCTGGAGGTCCGTGACATTGCGGGTCTCGTCGAGGGGGCCAGCCGGGGCGAAGGGCTGGGCAACCAGTTCCTGGCGCAAATCCGGGAAGTGGACGCGCTCATGCACATCGTGCGGTGCTTCGAGAACCCCGACGTGGTGCACGTGGGCGGCGGGGTGGACCCGTTGCGGGACATCCAGACCATCGAGACGGAGCTGATCCTGGCGGACCTCGAGACGCTCGACCGGCGGCGTCAGCGGCTGGAAAAGAAGGTGAGATCGGGAGACCCCTCGGCGACCAGGGAGTTGGCGGCCGTCGAGAAGTTCACCGATCTGTTGAACAAGGGGGAATGGCTGGGTCACCAACCGTTCACGCCGGAGGAGCTGTCGGTTTTGAAGGAGTGCCAGCTGCTCGCGTCCAAGCCCGTGCTGTACATCGCGAATGTGGCCGAAGGGGCCGGCGACGACGACCCGATGGTGAAGGTCGTGCGGGCGGAGGCCGAGAAGCGGGGCGCCCGCGTGGTCCCGATCTGCGGGCAGCTCGAGGCCGAGATCTCGACGCTGCGGATCGAGGAACGCGAGGCGTACCTCAAGGAACTGGGCATCAGCGAGTCGGGCCTTGTGCGGCTGACGCGGGTGGCCTACGAACTCCTCGGTTTAATTACGTTTTTCACGGCGGGAGAAGTGGAGTCGCGGGCCTGGCCGATCCGGAAGGACTTGAAGGCGTCGGAGGCGGCGGGGAAGATCCATTCGGACATGGAGCGGGGCTTCATCCGCGCCGAGGTCTATCATTACGACGACCTGGTGAGCTGCGGGTCGGAGGCGAAGGTGCGGGACAAGGGGTTGTTCCGGCTGGAGGGGCGGGACTACGTCATCAAGGAAGGCGACGTGGTGTTCTTCCGGTTCAACGTCTAGCAGAGGCCTCGCCTGACGAGGGGCGAACCTGCTCCGGCTCCGCGATGATGCGCTGACCTCTTCAGGCTCTCACCGCCGTACCGTTGGCCCCTGCGCCTCATCGGAGTAACTGACGGAACGGCGCAGGGACGGTCTTGCTGCTTCTCCACCTCTCATTCACGCCATCGCGGTAGCCTTCGAGGCTCATCCCCTCCAGGCTCGGCCATATTATTCTCCCACATTGGGTCGTACTGCCCACCAGTCAGACGGCCATCTGAATCTTTGTCCTAACCCGAAGAGGGGAGGGTGAGCGGGCGCGACCCGCTCGTCCCGAGGCCGCGCCCGCGAGGTCGCTTATCATCAGACTTAATCCTGGTGTACCTACCTCGATCCTAACTTTCGTGCCAAATGACCGAAATATCATTTGGACGATTCAGGAGCTGATGGGCCAAAGGGGGGTAAGCCTGACGGTGATCTTTGGTGAAACCGGGTTTTATTCCTACTGGACAAGGGGAGACAGAGGGAAAGTCAGAGCACAGGTGAGCTTATGCAGTCCCATTGCTGGAAAATTGGCAGGGGCTTATACTGCTGTCGAACCTTTCCTGGGTCTCGCATAGCACAAGATAATCCCTACTGGGGTGCCGCACATGCACTGGAGGAAGGTGCTCGAGTGGCTAAAACGAGCAACCCTCTGGGGAGTGCTTTCTTATGGTGGGGGGGCCATTCTGGGGTTGTTCTCTGCCGGCGGGGTCCCGGAGGGGGCGATGGCCGGCAGACCACTACAGGAGGTTGGCTTTTCCGAGATCCTTATCGCGTTTGTCTTCGTCGGCGTTATTTCATGGCTGCAGCCTCCCATCTCCTGGTTAGTGGTGATCCTGTTCGAGCTCGGGTGGCTGACCATCCTTGGCCATCGACTTAGGGTTCACACTGATTCCGTGTATCCGTACGGTACTGCGCTCACGATGACTGCGCCGGTCGTCGTGGCAGCCTTGCTGGGTGCCGTGGGTGGCACGTGGCTGGGAACGATGAAGGCGGGAAAGGCCGCGCGGGAATGGGTGTCAGCCCACGGGCTGGACTGGTGGGTATCCAAAAAACCGCTGGTATCTCTAGCCATCGCTCTGGTTCTATTGGTCGGTGGGGCAGGACCAGCATCAATCCCTATAATTGGTCTCCTGGGGTTCCCCCTTGCCATACTTGGCGCCTCCCTGGTTGGTCGCGTTGCGTTCGCCTTTGGGGACCCAGGAGCGCATAGGGGACGACGCAGAATCGGGGCGGCAATCCTCATCGTCGGTACAGTGGCTCTCCTAGTTAGTTGTCTGGACTCCGTCAATGACATCCATAGTCATGTATTGTCTGCCATGAGGCAGGAGATGATCTCCCTTCCGGACCTACGCTTCGTAGCCGGGTGGCGACCAAGTATCTATTTGGTGGTCCTCTGGCTTAGTGCCCCGTGTATGTTAGTCCTGGGGGTCAAGTTGCGCAACCGCGTATCCAGGAACGTCCTCATCCTCTTGTTCGTGTACTTGCTTGCGAGTGCTCCACTCGCCAGCCTGGTGTTTTTGTGGTTGTATTTGCGAGGGGCGCCGCTCTCGGCGTGAGACATAAAAATATTGAATAGGGTCAGAACCTCCAATCATACATTGTTGTAAGGTAAGACCAAGCCCCAACACGGAGGCCCACCCGTAAGAGGCCGCGCCGTCCCATTTAACCCGGTTTGACAGGCCATTCAGGGCTGTGGTACGTTCCACCGCTCGCTGACATAGCCACCTCGCTCCAGGCAAGGAGTTCGATGGTCCTGGGGCCAACGGCCTGAACCAAACACGGTTCGGGTACAGTCCATGGGGAGGTCCGCTGCATGCAACTCTACGAGTCGATCTTTATCGTCCGCCCGTCGCTTTCCGACGACGACACCAACAAACT
>JBFFYZ010000210.1:0-4498 GCA_041568895.1 Nitrospiraceae bacterium | reverse complement strand
TGACCGGATGCTCACCCACCTGAAGGCGTTTCTGCCTGCCAGCCAGAAGCGCGGCGTGCTGGACATCCTCCGGCAGATGGATCAGGCGGTGAGCGGGTTTTTCCGGGGGCGCTTCATCATCGCCCTCATTACGGGGGTGCTCTTTGCCATCGGCTGGGCGGTGACCGACGTGCCCTATTGGTTCATCCTGGGGATGGGAACGGGCCTGCTCTCGATCATTCCCTATGCGTCCATCCTGGGATGGCCCTTGGCGCTGTTCCTGAAATACCTGGATGTGCTGACGGCGGCGGGGAACGGGGGAATCGATTGGCTGGCCGTCCTGGTGTGGCCGAGCATCCCCTACCTGGTCGTGCAGTTCGCGGAAGGCTGGGTCCTCACTCCCTGGATTCAAAGCAAGTCCGCCGATTTGAGCACGGTCACGATCATTATCGTCGTGCTGATCGGAGGCGCGTTGGCCGGCTTCTACGGACTCTTGCTCGCGATTCCCATCGCCTCCTGCGTGAAGGTCCTGCTTAAGGAACTCCTCGTCCCGCAGTTAACCCGCTGGGCCAAGGACAGTTAGATCGGTGAGGACGATCCCGTGTCAACGCCGCATGCAGGTCTGACTCTGGCGGTGGCCCTCGCGGCCGGCGTCTTGGCGCAATCGGTCGCGCGCAAGCTGCGCATCCCGGGCATCGTCTTGTTGCTGGCCCTCGGCGCCCTGCTCGGTCCGGAGGCGCTCGGTTGGGTGGACTCCCGCTCCCTGGGCATCGGCCTGTTCGGGCTCGTGGACTTCGCGGTGGCGGTGATTCTATTCGAGGGCGGCCTGAACCTGGAAGCTTCCCGCCTTCGCCACCAGGAGCTCCCGATTCGACAACTGGTGACGCTGGGAGCGCTCACTACCCTGTTGGGCGCCACGGTGGCGGTCCGGGTCCTGCTCGAATGGCCGTGGGCCCTCTGCTTCCTCTTTGGGAGCCTCGTGGTCGTGACCGGCCCCACGGTGGTGACGCCGTTGTTGCGGGATCTGCGGCTCCGCCCGCGAACCCAGACGGTCCTGGAGGCCGAAGGCGTCTTGATCGATCCGATCGGGGCGATCCTGGCCATTTTGGTCTTGAACCTGGCCCTGGTCCCGGCTGCTGAGACGTTCGCCAGCGAGGTCCTGGATCTGATGCTGCGGCTGGGGTTCGGGATCAGCGCCGGGTTGGTCGGCGGATTTCTGATCGGTTGGCTGCTGCGGTTCCCCGTGCTGGTGCCCCAGGGCTACGAGAACATCGTCACGCTGGCCTCCGTCTTCCTCATTTTTCAGGGATCGGATCTGATCGTCTCCCAGAGCGGGATTCTCGCCGTGACCGTCGCCGGGGTGGTCGTGGGGAATCTGAAGACCCCGGTCGATCGGGACCTGCGCGAGTTCAAGGACCAACTCACGGTCCTCCTGGTCGGGCTTCTCTTTATCCTGCTCGCGGCGGATGTGGCGTGGACGGATGTGCGGGCATTGGGGTGGCAGGCAGCCGGCGTGATCGCGGCGCTGGTGCTGGTCGTCAGGCCTCTCAACGTCTGGCTCTCCACGCTCGGATCCGATCTGTCGGTGAAGGAGCGCGCGTTCATCGGCTGGATCGCGCCCCGCGGCATCGTCGCCGCCGCGATCGCATCGCTGACCGCCGCGGCCTTGGAAGACAAACAGGTGCCCGGCGGCCCTCAGCTCCAGGCGCTGGTGTTTCTGACGATCGCCGGGACGGTGGTGCTGGCGGGCGTAACCGCGCGCCCCCTCGCTTCCCTCCTAGGGTTGCGGTTGCCACGGCGCGACCGCGTGGCCATTTTGGGGGCCCAGGGTCTGGGCCTGGCGCTGGGCGCGGAGCTTCAGAAAGGCGGCGTGCCCGTGGTCTTCCTCGATTCGGATCCCAAGCGCTGCCGGCAGGCCGAGGAACAGGGATTCCCCGTGGTGTTCGGAGACGCACTTCAGGAGCGCACGCTCCTCCGGGCCCACATCGGGCTGGTCGGTACGGCGATCGGGATAACCCACAATGATCACCTCAACAGCCTTTTCATCGGGCAGGCCCGGACCCTGTTCGAAGTGCCCAAGGGCCTGGTGGCGATCGATGCCCTGGACAAGAAGGACATCCCCGAGCACGTCAAGCTCCACCATGGAGAAGTCTTGTTTGAAGGTCCCCACGATTCAGAACGGTGGGACGTGAGGCTCCGCCACGGGGACGTGTCGATCGAACATTTTTTGTTTCATCCCCCGCCAAAACCGAAAGAAGAACCCAAGCCAGAGACAGCCGAGGAGGCGAAGGCCAAGGAAGATACTGGGGTGGGGCCGGTCGAAGAGGACCGTAAAGAGGACGCGGAACCGCCGCCTCCGGCGCCCGCGAAACCGCTGGCCGGAAAACCCGGCAAATCGGTCGGCGAGCGCTTCGTCATCCTCACGGTCACACGCGGTGAGCAGATCGCTCCCATGACCATGGGGTATGAGGCCAAGGAAGGGGACCGGGCGTCGGTGGCCGTCTATGCCCCGGAGCGCGAGGAGGCCTATCGCCTGCTCACGGAGATGGGCTGGTCCGAACGGGCGGAACAGCCCTCGGAGCCCGCTCCCGCCAAGCCGCCTTCCTGACCGGTCCCATGGCTTTCCGGATGAATCCGCTGACCATCCTCAGGCCCTCCGGCCTCAGGTGGCCGGCGCGTTGCGGGCCTGGTTGAGGGCGCCTTCCATCTGGACCTTGAGCGGAGCCGTAGCCGCCCCCATGTACAGGGAGAGGTGGGGGAACGGAATCTCGATCCCCTTTGCGTCGAAGGCCTTCTTCAATCTCCGCCGGTATTCGCGTCCCACGCTCCACTGTTCGATCGGCAAGGTCCGGAACCGGGCCTTGATTATCACTGCTGAGTCGCCGTAATTGTCCACCCCGAAGACCTCGAGGGGGCCGAGGATTTTCTGCCCGAAGGTCTGGTCCTGCTGGAGTTCCTCCGCCACCTCTTTCATGACCGTCACCACCTTGTCCGTGTCCTCCTTGTAGGCCACGCCGATATCCATCAGGTAGGCCGACCATCCCTTGGTCATGTTGGACAGGGTCGTGATGCTCCCGTGCGAGAAAACGTGCACCACCCCGGCCAGGTCCCGGAGCACCACGATGCGATAGGTGATCGATTCCACCAACCCGCCCGTGCCGTTGATGATCGCCACGTCGCCCACCCGGACCTGATTCTCAAGGACCATGAAGAAGCCGCTGATGATGTCCTTGACGAGGTTCTGCGCACCGAAACCGACCGCCAGGCCGATGATCCCGGCGCCGGCCAGGATCGGCGCGATGTCCAGGCCAAGCTGGCCCATGATAATGATTGCCACGATGCCCCACAACAAGGTGATGGCGATGGTGCGCATGAGACTGGTCAGCGTGGTGACCCGTTTTTTAGTGGACCCCGGCACAGTTTCGGTGGCTTCGCCGGTCCGGATCATAAACCCTTCCAGTTTTTTGATGGCGGTGCGGATAAAGCGGACCGCCACATACCCGACGATGAGGATCAACAGGATGCGGAATCCGGACTTAACGACGACGGTCCCGGTGGTCAGCAGCCAGGGCCACAGATCCTGAAGCGACAGGTCCTTAATGAGAGTCAGGTCGTGCAACATAAATCTCTCCATTCACGTGAGCGGTTCATAAGAGTAGGACCGACTGTCCCCGCTCATGCGGCCGCCTCCGGCGGCATGAGGGGAAGGTCCTCTAGCCCGGCGTTAATTTGTGGCAGAGTGTACGTGAGAGACTTTCCGGACGCAATGACCGGGGCAAGGAAGGGGGATAGGAAGGCTATTCCGCGACGGCGACTTCGATCCGGCCGACACCGGGGCCGCCGAGGGAGAGGACCGATGGTGACGGGATGAGGCGATCGGGCGAGAAGGAGTCGGGCCCCATCAACTGGTGGTGGATGGCCGCGAGCCGTTTGACCGCCAACTCCCGTCCGGCTGCCTCCGGTATGGGCTCGGCGTCGCGGAGCATCATCACCATCTCGTCCACCCCGCCGGGCAGGGCCCGATTCGGGAACCGTCGGGTGAACAGCCGCTGGGTGGCAACAGGATAGTCCACCTGCTGTTCCTGCTGGAGCCGTTGAATGCGGGCCTGTACGGTCTGGGTTTTCAGGCTCAGGAGGTCGATGGCCGTCACGACGGGGAAGAGTTTCAATTGGACCGACCGGGCGGTGCCGAGGAACTCGCGAATCCGCTGCAGATGGTCCGATGTGTCCGGCCTGAGGTCGGCGCTGCCCGGCTCAAATTCGAGTGGATTGATCTCCACCGATTCGATCTTGCCCTCGCTGGCGGCCAGTCGGCCGATGGACCGGAAGGGCGCCGTGACCATGTCCACGATGGCCTTTTTCGCCGCACCCCAGACGGCTTCCCGAAGACTGAACTCCGGCTCGGTCAAGGTCCCGGATACCGGCAGGTCCAGATGAATCTCTCCCTCTTTGTTTTTCAACAGATCCAGGAGCAATCCCAGCGGAAGCCCTACCTGCTGGCTGACCACATCCTGGTCCG
>JBFFYZ010000209.1:0-4523 GCA_041568895.1 Nitrospiraceae bacterium | reverse complement strand
GGTGGAGAAGGGGGCGATGGTGTACCCGGGGGATGTGCTGGCCAAGATCCCCCGCGAAACGACGAAGACCAAGGATATCACGGGCGGGTTGCCTCGGGTGGCCGAGCTGTTCGAGGCGCGAAAACCCAAGGAGCACGCGGTGATCAGTGAAATCGACGGCGAAGTGTCCTACGGCGGATTCGTCAAGGGCATGCGGAAGGTGGTGGTCGACAATAAGGTCGGCGACGTGAAGGAGTATTTCATCCCCAAAGGCAAGCACGTCAACGTGCACGAAGGGGATTGGGTCCGCGCCGGGGAACCGTTGATGGACGGGTCCGCCAACCCCCACGACATTCTGGATGTTCTGGGTCCGAATGAGCTCCAGAAATATCTCGTGGATGAGGTCCAGGACGTGTATCGGCTCCAAGGGGTCTCCATCAATGACAAGCACATCGAGATCATCGTGCGGCAGATGCTGCGCAAGGTACGGGTTGAAGATCCCGGTGATACGGAGTTCCTGCCCGGCAGTCAGGTGAGCAAGTTCGCCTTTGAGGACGAGAACGAACGGGTTCTGGCCAAAGGCGGCCGGCCGGCGCTGGCCAAGCCGGTGCTCCTCGGCATTACCAAGGCGGCCCTCACGACCGACAGTTTCGTCTCCGCGGCCTCCTTCCAGGAGACGACCCGGGTGCTCACGGAGGCCGCCATCAACGGCCGCGTGGATTCCCTCCTGGGTCTAAAGGAGAATGTGATCGTCGGTCGCTTGATCCCGGCGGGAACCGGGTTCGACGAGTACCGAGACACTTTTGTGATCAGCCCCAAACCGGAAGCGCCGCCGCAGGCGTTGGTGAGCGAGCCGGTTGGGATCGGACAGAACGAGCCGGGGCCGAGCGGAGGGGAACCGACGGGCAGTTGAGCGAGGTCTCGCATCTTGCGGCCTTGACAGTCGGGATCTCCTTCATTATAATTCTTCGGCTTTGGGTATGCAGGGGCGTACGCAAGTCAGCAATAGCACGAAGAGAACGGGAAGAGGACGAGGATGCCTACGATCAATCAACTGGTGCGGCATGGGCGGCGGCTGTCGAAGGGAAAAACCAAAAGCCCCGCGCTGATGCGGTGCCCGCAGCGGAGAGGGGTCTGTATCCGGGTCTATACCACGACCCCCAAGAAACCCAACTCCGCCTTGCGGAAAGTGGCGCGTGTCCGTCTCACCAACGGGATCGAAGTCACCTCCTACATTCCGGGTATGGGGCACAACCTTCAGGAGCACTCGATCGTACTGGTCCGCGGAGGACGCGTGAAGGACCTGCCTGGCGTCCGGTACCACATTGTCCGCGGAGCCTTGGACGCGGTCGGCGTTGCCAACCGGAAGCAGGGGCGTTCCAAGTACGGCGCCAAGCGGCCTAAGTAAACACCCGCGAATCCTTCTCCAGGTCTCCACGGCTAGACGACCTTGTCCCTCGCGAGGGATGCCCTCGGGAGGCCCGGTGTTGTCCGGGAGAGGGTTGTGGGCGAACCCGCGCCTGGCGAGCTTTCCCTAAGCATTGGGCCACCGCCGAGGCGGGAGCGGATTCGGAAGCTCAGTCGATCGGGGAAGGGTGTGGCCATGACGAGAGTTGCGACGAAAGTTACGAAAGGATAGACGTCGATATGCCGAGGGGACGATTCATACCGCAACGGCCGGTCCTTCCTGATCACCTGTATCGGGACAAGTTGGTGGGGAAATTCATCAACGTTTTGATGTCCGATGGGAAAAAAAGCACGGCCGAGCGTGTGTGCTACGGCGCCTTGGACGTGATTCAGGAAAAAACCGGTGGCGATCCTCTGAAGGTGTTTCGGGCCGCGGTGGATAACGTGAAACCGGTGGTGGAAGTGAAGTCCCGTCGGGTGGGCGGCGCTTCCTACCAGGTGCCGGTCGAGATCCGCCCCGTCCGTCGAAACGCTCTCGCCCTGCGCTGGATTACTCACTATGCCAAGTCCAGGGGCGGGAAAAGCATGCGGGACAAGTTGGCTGCGGAACTCATGGATGCGGCGAACAACACCGGTGCCGCGGTGAAGAAACGGGAGGAGACGCACCGAATGGCGGAGGCCAACAAGGCCTTTGCCCATTATCGTTGGTAACACAGTTCTCCGTGCTGCAGTCGAGCCACGCTGCGCGCCGCTGGCGAGTACTCCGTGGGGCAGGTTCTTGGCGAGGGTGGCCCTGCAGCACCTTTATTTTCGGAGGCGCAGGTTTTGGGTAGGCAGGTTCCATTAGAGCGGACGCGGAATATCGGCATCATGGCCCACATTGATGCCGGAAAGACCACGACCACCGAGCGCATTCTGTTTTACACGGGCGTGTCCCATCGCATGGGCGAGGTTCATGATGGGGCGGCGGTCATGGACTGGATGGAGCAGGAGCGGGAACGGGGTATTACGATCACGTCCGCGGCGACCACCTGTTATTGGCGGGATTATCGGATCAACATTATCGATACCCCGGGTCATGTGGATTTCACCATCGAGGTGGAGCGTTCGCTTCGAGTCCTGGACGGGGCCGTGGCGGTGTTTGACTCGGTGCAGGGCGTGGAGCCGCAATCGGAAACCGTGTGGCGCCAGGCCGACAAATACCGAGTTCCGAGAATCGCCTTCATGAACAAGATGGACCGGATCGGCGCGGATTTTTATGCCAGTGTGCAATCCATGGTGGATCGCCTCGGCGCCAATCCCGTTCCCGTTCAGCTTCCCATCGGGCGGGAAGCCGGCTATCGCGGGTCGATCGATCTCGTGACCATGAAGGCGTATATCTATGATGACGAATCGTTGGGTGCGAAATACAAAGTTGAAGAGATCCCGGCCGACCTGCTCGAACAGGCGAAGGAGTATCGGGAAAAGATGCTGGAAGCCGTGGCCGAGCACGATGAGCAGGTGCTGGAGCGGTACCTGAACGGGGAGACCCTGACTCAGGAGGAGATCCGACGGGCGATCCGGGCCGGGACGAACGTGATGAAGGTGACCCCGGTGCTGTGCGGTTCGGCCTTCAAGAACAAGGGGGTGCAGCAACTCCTCGACGCCGTCATGGATTTCCTGCCTTCCCCGCTCGACGTCCCGGCGGTCGTGGGTGTCGATCCCAATACCGGCAAGGAACTGACGCGCCATTCCAGCGACGAAGAACCCTTTTCCGCCCTCGCCTTCAAGATCATGAGCGATCCCTTCGCCGGGCAACTTACTTATTTTCGCGTCTATTCCGGGACCCTGAAAATTGGGACTGCCGTCTTCAACGTGACCAAAGGCACTCGGGAACGGGTCGGCCGACTCCTGAAGATGCACGCCAACAAGCGTGAGGAAATCGACTTGGTGTATGCCGGGGACATCGCAGCCGCGGTCGGCCTACGGGGTGCGACGACCGGAGACACCCTGTGCGACGAAAAACAGCCGATCCTCCTGGAGGTGATGAAGTTCCCCGAGCCGGTCATCGCCATGGCCATCGAGCCGAAAACCAAGCAGGATCAAGAAAAACTCGGATTTTCCTTGCAGAAACTCGCGCAGGAGGATCCGTCCTTTCGGGTCAAGACCGACGAAGAGACCGGCCAAACCATCATTTCCGGGATGGGGGAGCTCCACCTGGAGATCATCGTGGACCGGCTGCTTCGGGAGTTCAAGGTCGAAGCCAACGTGGGCAAGCCGGAAGTGGCCTTCCGCGAGACCATCCGGGCTGCAGCCCAGGCTGAGGGTAAATACATTAAACAGACCGGTGGCCGGGGCCAGTACGGTCACGTGGTGATCACGGTCGAGCCGGCCGATGCGGCGGGGGGGTTCGAGTTCGTCAACAAGATCGTCGGCGGGGCGGTGCCGAGAGAATATATTCCCGCCGTGGAAAAGGGCATCAAGGAGCGCATGGAAACCGGGGTGCTGGCCGGGTATCCCGTCCGGGACGTGCGAGTGACCCTCATCGATGGGTCGTACCACGAAGTGGACTCGAACGAAATGGCCTTCAAAATCGCCGGCTCCATGGCTTTTCAGGAAGCCTGTCGGAAGGCTGACCCCGTGCTCCTCGAGCCGATTATGGAGGTGGAGGTGCTTGTCCCCCAGGAATACATGGGCGACGTGATCGGGGACCTGAATGGACGGCGAGGAAAGATCCAAGGCATCAAAGTTCGGGCCGGATCCCAGGCCATTGATGCAGCCGTTCCGTTGAGCGAGATGTTTGGCTATGCCACCGCCTTACGCTCCCGCACCCAGGGCCGTGCGACCTATAGCATGGAGTTTAATCGGTACGATTCCGTTCCGCGGCAAATTGCCGAACAGATCATCGCCCGGACCCGCGGGGAATGAACGGGGCCGGATTCGAACCGCGCCCAGGCAGGATGGCGTGGGCGAGACGGGTCCATCCTAAGAGCAGTGTTGTGGGAGATTTGTGAACGAGGAGGGGGGACATGGCGAAGGCGAAATTTGAGCGGCGCAAGCCCCACGTGAACATCGGGACGATCGGGCACGTGGACCATGGGAAGACGACGCTCACCTCGGCGCTGACGAAGGTCTGTAGCGAGAAGGGGATGGCGAAG
>JBFFYZ010000208.1:0-4527 GCA_041568895.1 Nitrospiraceae bacterium | reverse complement strand
GGCTCAGCCCGAAGGGGGTCAAACAGCTGATCCCGACACCAGCGGTCCAACGACACCCCCGTCACCCGTTCGACGAGAACACCCAGCAGGATGAAGCCAAGGTCGCTGTACAGGTTCTTGGTCCGGGGCGGATAGTGAAACGGTTCGTCCTGCAGACAGCGTAAGACCAAGTCTTTCGCGGCCTCGCTTCCGAGAAATCCCGGTTGGGTCCGCTCCTGTTCCGCCACGCGCTCGTAGTAGGGCCGCCAGGCAGGAAGCCCCGAGCTGTGGCTCAGGAGATCCCGAGCCGTGGCTGTCCCGATCGGCCGGTCCTTCAGTTCCTTAATCGCCTGCTGCAGGGGCAGGTCCAGGTCCAGGCGGCCGGTCTGGACCAGCATCAGAATCGCGCTGGTCGTCGCCAAGGGCTTGGTCAGGGAGGCCAAATCGTAGACCGTGTCCAGTGAGGCGGGGTGGGGAGCGGGAAGCAGGGTCGCGTTGCCGACCGCGCGCTGGTAGGTCACTCGTCCTTGAACCCGGACGGCCATCGCCGCGCCGGGAAATACGCCCGACGCCACGGCTGAGACCAGAGCATCGGTCAAGGGGTCGGGCGAAGGCATCGCAGAAGATCGGAAGGTGGCGCCGGCCCTCAGAGATTGGACCGTTCGGCGACTTTCTCCGTCGCGTCGAGGGACACGGCGGAATCCTCATCCCTCTCCTCGATTTCGAGTATCCGTTCAAAGGTCCGCAGGGTCGATCGAAGGCGTTCGATGGCCAGGAGTCGCTGTTTCCGAACTTCGGTGATGTCGCGGCGGGCGTTGGTCCACTCCACCCGGGCCTCTCGAAGCATCTCGGAAGCTTTCAACTCCGCTTCCTTCATGATGAGCTCGGCATCCCGATGGGCGGCGTGCTTCAGCTCCTCCGCCAGCGATTGGGTCGAGATGAGGGTATTCGTCAGGGTGGCTTCCGTTTTCTTCAGCTCGCCGAGTTGCTGTTCGGCCACCGCCAGTCTCTCGCGCAAGGTGGTGTTCTCCCGAACCAGGGTTTCGACCGTCTCGGCCACCTCCTCCAGAAACTGATCCACTTGGTGACGATCGTACCCCCGTACTCGGTTCCGAAACTCGACCTGCTGAATGTCAATCGGCGTGATTTTCATGTGGGGCCTCCTCAAAACCTATTCTCCATGTTCCATCGTTCCATCGTTCCTCTAGGCTCCGGCCCCGGATCTCCGGTCCTGCGAGGATGGGGCCGATCGGGGTCGACGCCTAATGCATCCGGGTTGCCAGGTCATACAACGAGTGTACCAGAGCATATTGCAAAAAAATGATGATCAGGATCGCGACGATCGGTGAGACGTCCAGTCCCATACCGTATCCCAGGCGACGCCGGATCGGGTTCAGCACCGGCTCCGTCGCTCGATTCAGAAACTGCACGATGGGATTCCAGGGATCGGGATTCACCCATGAAATCAGCGCCCGGGCGATGATCACGTACATGTACAGGGTGAGGACCCAGTCCATCACGGTCGCCAGCCCGTAGAGCACGTTCGACGCGACGAACATCAGCCTCGTAACTCCCTCGAGCGCAGGGTGGCGGCTTCCACGGCGGCCATGAAACTGGCTCGAAGCCCTCCCTGCTCCAAGGCATGCAGTCCGGCGATCGTCGTACCGCCAGGTGAGGCCACCCGATCCTTCAACCGACCGGGGTGTTCGTGGGTTTCCAGGACCATCCGGGCAGCCCCGAGCACGGTCTGCACGGCCAGGACCTCGGCCACTGAGCGGGGCAATCCCATCTTGACCCCGCCATCGGCCAGCGCTTCGATCGCCAGGAACACGTAAGCCGGGCCGCTTCCGCTGAGTCCCGTGACCGCGTCCATCCAGGATTCCTCCACAACCACCACCCGTCCCACGGATTCAAACAGGGTTTTGACGAAGGCCTCCTCCTGCGCCCCGACGCCGGGACCAAAGGCCAGCGCGGACATCCCTTCCCGCACCAGGGCCGGCGCGTTGGGCATGACCCGGACAATACGCGTGTCCCCTGGAGCCCGAGCGGCAATTTGCGCGATGGCCACCCCGGCCGCAATGGAGATGAGCAATCGCCCGCCCAGCGTCCGGGTCAACGGCTCCAGCACGGCGTCCAACGACTGAGGTTTGACCGCGAGCACGATCACGTCCGCCCAAGCGGCCGCCTCGGCATTATCGGACCCTACGCGAATTCCAAA
Source organism: Nitrospiraceae bacterium (assembly GCA_041568895.1). GTDB lineage: Bacteria > Nitrospirota > Nitrospiria > Nitrospirales > Nitrospiraceae > JBFFYZ01. The sequence goes on along the minus strand of JBFFYZ010000208.1, from coordinate 2,330 downwards.
CCGACGCTTGATCACATCCCGGCGCCCTTCGCTGACATCCGTGGCAAAGAGGTGCCCCGGTTCGGCCGCGTTGGAACCCAGGAACCCACCGATTAAAGCTTCCGCCATTTGGCCGGCACCGAGAATGGCGATCTTGGAGGCTGTTCCCCTCACTCGATTCACTCCTCCTTATCTGAGCGCTGAGTACCCAGGGGCCTTGGCCCGAAAATTGCGGTCCAGATCCGATCCAGCGTGGCGCCTTCCTCCACCGCAACTGAATAGTCCGCGGACATCCCCATCGACAGCTCTTCCATAGCCAGGCGGGACAAACCCCGAGCCGCAATCCCCTGGGCAAGGTCCCGTAGACGCCGGAAATAAGGCCGGGCCGCCTCCGCCTCCTCGGTCATCGGAGGAATCGCCATCAACCCCCTCACTGAGAGATGAGGCATCCCATCCAATTCTGCCAGGACCCGGGCGTCCTGCAAAGCGGAAGGAGAAAATCCGCCTTTCGTCGTTTCCTGCCCCAGGTTCACTTCCAACAACACCTCTTGCGGGCAGCCCGCCGCACACGCCCGGCGATCGATTTCACCGGCCAGGTCCAGGCTATCCACCGAATGGATCAGATCGAACCGTCCCACCACCTCTTTGACTTTCCGGCGCTGGAGCCGACCGATAAAATGCCAGCGCAGGCGATCCTGGTTCCCTAGCGCCTCCAGTTTCGGCAGGGCCTCCTGAAGCCGGCTCTCTCCTAGGATCTTGACGCCGGCCGAAACGGCCTCCCGAATTTGATCCACCGCGACGAATTTGGTGGCGGCCACCAACCGGACGGTGTCAGGCCGGCGGCCGGCTCGACCGGCTGCCCGGGCGAGTTCCGCGAGAATCGATTGAATCCGTTGCGCAATGGCGCCTGCCCCGCCGCCCGAGTCCCGCACGGTCCGCACCCTGCTTCAGGACCTCATCCCCTCCCGAAAAACGTTTTAAACACCAGCCTTCGAGGCATTCTATCGGAAGCCTGGGGTCTTGTCAGTGACGAGGCCGACTTCCGCCACCCGTCAGCATGATGCCGCTGACCATCGTGCTTTTGACTTCCCCGTCCCGGCGGTACGAATGAAACAGACGGGGATGGTAGGCGGTGCACACCCGGACCCGGTGGATGCCATCCTCTTGCACACCGGCGGCCTGCGCCTGACCTCGGACCAGGCCCTGAAGATCCAGGATGGCCTTCCCCCGCCCAAGGTCCTGTACCACCGATCGCCAATCCGAAAATCCTTTTCGCAAGGGAGCCAGGACGGCCTCGTCCACTTCGTAGCAACAGGTCCCGATGGAAGGCCCGATGCCCATTCGGATGGAGGCCGGTTTACAGGAGAACCGTTGACGCATCAGATCCAGGACCTTGGGGACCAGACCTGCCACGGCCCCCCGCCATCCGGCATGGAGGGCCGCCACGATCCTCCGCCCTGGGTCATGCAGGAGAACGGGAACGCAATCCGCTGTCCGGATGGTCAACAGGACGTGGTCCTGGTTCGTCACGAGGGCATCCCATTCCCCGGAAAAGGTCTCTCCTGCGTGGAGCGGCCGGTCCAGGACGAGCGCATCTGTCCGGTGCACCTGCTTGACCGACACCACGGTTCTGCCGGTGGAGGAATCCAGCGCGACCGGGTCCATCCGGGTGCCGAAAAAATGCTGCACGCCGTCCCGCTCCCCGGCAAAACTCGGCACCGTAATCCAGTTCCCCGTCATGGCTTGAACGCTTCTCTTTCCTCTACACGATTGTTGTGGCCCCCATTCGGGGGCCCACCTAGTCCTTACCCTAACCTGGGAGGAGTCAGGGGTCATAGCGCACTTCGCCGAAAGAGCGGGGCGCCCGCCGAGGTTTTGTCGAGGAGGAAAGCGGAAACTGACGGAGGCACTGCGGGCTCAAAAAGCCCGCATCCAACGGAATTTCCGAAGGCTTCCGCTCGGCAAAACCCGGAAGGGCCGCTCTGGGAGGCGGGAGCATGGACCCCTGACTCCGCCCTCAATCCGACTGCTTCCTTAGAAACGTCGGCACATCCCACTCGTCCTCTCCCACCAACCCCAGGCGCTCCTGGGCATTTCGCTGACCCGTGAGGCGACGGAGGAACGTGGGCCGCTCCAGCTCCTTTTCCTTGGGCGACTCTCCACCCGACCCACGGACCGCCGCCAAGGCCGGCGTGGTGGTCCGCGTCCCCGCCGCCGCCCGCTCCGCCAGGACCGGTCTGGCCGGAGGCTCTTCCTGCTCAAAGCCGGTGGCGACCACCGTGACGATGAGCTCGTCGCCCATCCCGGGATCGATGACCTGGCCCACGATGATGTTGGCCTGTTGGTCGGCT
>JBFFYZ010000207.1:0-4530 GCA_041568895.1 Nitrospiraceae bacterium | reverse complement strand
TCCTCCAGCACGCTAAGGCACAAGGCGCGAAAACGAAGTCGGGCGTCATGGTCGGGATGGGGGAAACCAGCGACGAAATTCGGGCGGTCATGCGGGACCTTCGAGCGGTGTCTTGCGACATTCTGACTATCGGTCAGTACCTTCAACCGACCCCCCAGCATCACCCGGTGGCACGGTTCTACCTGCCGGAGGAGTTCGAGGAATTTAAGCGGGAGGGGCTGGCCCTCGGCTTCGGCCACGTCGAAGCCGGTCCGCTGGTGAGAAGCTCGTATCATGCGGAGCAGCAGGCCGAACCGACCTCCGGCGCGAGTTGACGGGGCAGAACCGCTTCTTTAGTATAACCAGCGGGCGGCCAGATCGGTACTTTTCCTATGTCGTGGTCCCATCGTGTGCACCAGGTCAAACGGGCGGTTCAGCACGCGTTTGCGGTTCAGCCCCGCGGCGAGCCCTTGGGGGTGGATGACGTGGCCTTGCTGGATCGGATCGCCACCCTCGTGGTCGATCGCGGCATGGCCGGCCCGGCCGTCCTGTTTCTGGAATCAGCGGGGCCGATGAATTTTTTAGGCAGCCAGGCCCTGCATTTTTTCATGCCCTTCCTTGAGCTAGCCTGCCGGACGGGCGATCTTGAGCGTGCAGCCAAGCTCCTTGAACGGCGCGACACCCTCTCCCGCCTGATCGCTCTGATTGAGGCCAAAGCGAGCCACCAGCCGCGGAGCTCCCGAACGCCGGTATCGGGATCGAGCTCCACCCCTGCCTCCGAGCCGGGCCCTATTGCGCCTCGATGAGGGACCCGGCATCTCGACCCATGACGAGTCCGACTGTGATGGTAGAAGGGAGCCAAAAGCGAGCGCTATGGCCGATCAACCGCTGTCCGTCGTGATTGCCACAGATTGTGGCAGCACCACGACGAAAGCCATTCTGATCGAAAAAGTTGGGGAGTCGTATCGCCAGACCTATCGGGGTGAGGCGCCCACCACCGTCGAAGCTCCGTTTGAGGACGTTACGCGGGGAGTGCTCAACGCCATCGCGGAGATCGAGGAGCTTTCCGGACGCAAGATCCTCGAGGGGGAACAGATCCTCACCCCCGCCCGCAACGGGGCCGGCGGTACCTCGGAAGGGGTGGACCTGTACATCTCGACCAGCAGCGCCGGCGGAGGGCTGCAGATGATGGTCGCGGGGGTCGTGCAAAGCATGACCGGGGAAAGCGCCCAGCGCTGCGCCCTGGGAGCCGGCGCAATCGTCATGGATGTGCTGGCTTCGAACGACGGGCGCCTGCCGCACGAGAAGATCGAGCGCATCCGGTCCCTCCGGCCGGACATGATCCTGCTTTCCGGGGGGACCGACGGCGGGACCGTCTCCCACGTCGTGGAGATGGCCGAGTACATCGCGGCCGCGGAGCCCCGGCCCCGACTGGGAATGACCTATCAGCTGCCGCTGATCTACGCCGGGAACAAGGGGGCCCGTTAGCGGATTCAAGAGATCCTCGGCGCCAAGGCGGCGCTCGTGGTCACCGAGAATATCCGGCCGGTTCTGGAACGGGAAAACCTCGCGCCGGCCCGTGACAAAATCCACGACCTGTTTCTGGAGCACGTCATGGCCCAGGCGCCGGGCTACAAGAAGCTCATCGGCTGGACGGGTGCCCCCATCATGCCGACCCCCGCGGCGGTCGGCCTGATCATGCAGACCATCGCCAAACGGGAGAATTTGAACCTGATCGGCGTCGATATCGGCGGGGCCACGACGGACGTCTTTTCGGTGTTCAAAGGAATCTTCAACCGGACCGTGAGCGCGAACCTGGGGATGTCCTACAGCGTCTCCAACGTCCTCGCCGAAGCCGGGCTGCCCAACATCATGCGTTGGGTGCCGTTTACGGTGGATGAGCAGGTACTGCGCAATCGGATCAAGAACAAGATGATCCGACCCACGACGATTCCCCAAACCCTGGATGAGCTCAAGATCGAGCAAGCCATTGCCCGGGAGGCCCTGCGGTTGGCCCTGGCACACCACAAGACCTTGGCCACGGGGCTCAAAGGGGTCCAGCAGGAACGGACGATCTCGGACATTTTCGAGCAACGCGCCACCGGCCAGACCTTGATCGATATGCTGGCCCTGGATTTGATCGTGGGGAGCGGCGGCATTCTCTCGCATGCGCCGCGGCGGGTGCAGTCCATGCTCATGATGGTGGACGCCTACGAACCCTTGGGATTCACCCATCTGTCGGTCGACAGCATTTTCATGATGCCGCACCTGGGGGTGCTCTCCACGGTGGACGAGAAGGCCGCCACCGACGTCTTCGTGCGGGACTGTATGATTTACCTGGGGACCTGTGTGGCCCCGATCGGGCAGGGGAAAGACGGGGATCGGTGCGCCGAGTACACGATTACCTTTGAAGGAAATCGGGCACCTGAAACCGGCACCTTGACGTTCGGAGATCTCCGCCTCCTTCCGCTGGCCAACGGCGAGCAGGCCAAGGCCGAGATTCGGCCCGCCAAACATGTGGACGTGGGAGAGGGCAAGGGAGTTCCGGTCAGCCGGACGGTCCGGGGAGGGGTGGTTGGATTGCTGCTGGACGGGCGAGGTCGGCCCCTTCAGATTCCCACCGACCCTCGGGCCAGGCTCGCGGCCCTGACCAAGTGGCACCAGGCGGTGGATCTCTATCCGAAGTGATGAATGATGAACGCTGAATGCTGAATGAAGAAGTTGGGTATTGAGGCCCCTGATCGGAAGAACGGACACCTACGTTCATCGTTCCGCGTTCATAGTTCATAATTGCGGTTGAAAGATGGGACACGCCTATACACCAGGATTGACGGTGACCGAGCGGACCGTGCTCCGCAAGCGCCGGCTCCTGCCCATTCCCGGGGAGGTCCTGGTGAAGGTCGGAGGTAGGACCAAGGCCGAGGACGTGGTGGCGCGGGCCGAACTCCCCGGCAAGGTCCACGTCCTGAATGTGGCCAACCTGCTGGGTGTGGCCCCGGACGAAGTGCGCGAGTACCTGGTCAAGCAGGAAGGGCAGGAAATCGCCGCCGAAGACGTGATTGCCGAAACCCGTCCTTTCATCCGGTGGTTCAAAACGGAGGTTCGGTCGCCGATTCATGGACACATGGAATCGGTGTCCCAGATTACGGGACAGGTGTTGCTCCGGGAACCGCCGCAGCGCCTGAACCTGTTGGCCTACGTAGACGGGATCATCGTCGAAGTCCTTCCGCAGCAAGGTGTCGTGGTCGAGACCCAATGCAGCATGGTGCAGGGTATTTTCGGCATCGGCGGCGAAACCTGGGGCGAGCTGGGCCTGGCCGTCAAGAGTCCCGACGAGACGCTCGCTCCCGGGCAGCTCACTCCCGCCCACAAGGGAAAGATTGTGGTCGGCGGGGCGTTCCTGGGGATCGATACCATGACCCGCGCCCGTGAGATCGGGGTTGCCGGCCTGGTGGTCGGAGCCGTTCATGACAAGGACCTGCGCGAGCTGCTGGGATACGACCTCGGTGTCGCCATTACCGGGACGGAACGGGTTGGGTTTACTCTGGTGGTCACCGAAGGGTTTGGCGCCATCCCCATGGCCGGCAAGACGTTTCAACTGCTGGCGGCCCATGCCGGGCAACGCGCGTCCCTGTCCGGGGCCACCCAAATCCGGGCCGGGGTCATTCGGCCGGAGATTCTCATCCCGAGACAACAGGGCGGGGAAGCCGCGGATCAGCAGAAGGAGAGCGAGGGAAGGGAGCGGTCCGGCATCCAGCTGGGGGATCAGGTGCGGATTATCCGGGACCCGCTTTTTGGAAAAATCGGCAAAGTCGTCGGACTGCCTTCTGATCTCAAAAAAATCGAGACGGAGAGCGAGGTCCGGGTGATCGAAGTCAATTTTGGGGATGGTGCGACGGCGGTCATTCCGAGGGCCAACGTCGAGATCATCGAGGAATGACGAGCATGGAACCCAGTCTCAAGCAAGGCATGAACCGATGAGAATGTCCTGGGTGACGGGTCTGGTCGTCGGTGGAGCCTTGCTGTGGGGTGCCCCCTCCGCCTTTTCGCAGCCCGCCCTCTTGCCCCCCGAACAGGTCCAGGTGCTGGATGCTCCCAGTGACGGGGGAGGCCGGCTTCTGGTCCTGTGGGCCCCCTCGAGCCTTGATGGGCCGGGAGTCCGGTATCAGGTGCTCTTGGCTGAAGCGGGAAAGGCGGAGAGCCCTGAGGCCAAGAAGCTGGTAGCCGACATTGCCTCGGACTCCCATTATGTAAACGGGATGCGGTGGCCTTGGTGGTCCCGGCCGGCCGATCCCTCCTATCACCAAGTGGACATCAAATCCGGCAACGGCCTGGAGCTCAAAAACGGCACCCCCTACGTCCTCACGGTGGCGGTTGTACGGGGGGAGGATCGTGCCGTCAGCGCTCCGCTCCAGGCGATCCCGGTTCCCAATTGGGTGAACTGGAACCAGATGAATAATCTCCTCCTGGTCTTCCTGTTCGGAGCCCTGCTGTTTACGTCCATCCGGACCGCGCGGCGGAAGGAGATTTTTTTGCGCCGGATTCCCGGTC
>JBFFYZ010000206.1:0-4532 GCA_041568895.1 Nitrospiraceae bacterium | reverse complement strand
CCGTGGCGGCCAATGATACGGAAGAAAACCGGGCTAAGAATCGTCGCATTGACATCGTGATACTCCCTAAGGAAGCGGGCGCTCCGATGCCCGAGAGTCCGTCCGAGGCGACGCCGTCGACTCCCGCGCCCCCGGGCCCGCCCTCGTCTCCCGGCAGCGTCCAGACCGTCCCGAGTCCGGAGCCCATGGCCCCCGTGTCTCCGCCGGCAGCTCCCCCTGCTCCCGCGCCACCCACAGAAGCACCGGTGCCCCCAACCGATTCGAGTCCGCCGCCGGACCAGCCCGCCAGTCTTTCGACGCCGACACCGTAATTGCTTCCCGACCGGTACCGAACACACCTCGAGCTTTGAAATCTGGATTGTCCTCGATCGACCTGCTTGATAGAATGCGGCATGTCCGGTTGCCCGCCCCGTCACGAGTCCGAGCCGACGTCGAATTCTTCCGACCCACATGTTTCCCTGGCTTCCTTGAACCGTGCGGAGATCGTCGTCCCCAGGTATTTGAACCGGTCGTTCACCTACGCCATTCCGGACCATCTTCGAGCCAGGATTCGGGTCGGGAGCTTGGTGAAGGTGCCATTTGGCAAGTCCACCCTCCAGGGATTGGTCATTGCCCTTTCCCAACCCGAGACGGACCAGGATGGTCCGGGAGGAATACCCGCCCATCGCTTGCGCGAGATCCTGGCCTTCGCCGAGGAATGCGGGACCCAACCGGTGGCGGGGTTGCCGACCGATCTGCTTACGCTGCTGCAGCAAGTCTCCACCCGGTACCTGACCCCATGGGGACAATGCCTGCGGCTGGCGCTTCCAAGTTCCCCAGTCAAAAAACCCAGCAGACGGTACGGTCCCATGGAACCGCGCCAGGGGCAGGATCGGCAGGATCAGGTGGTGGCACGACTGTCCCCGACCGCCAGGGCCATCGTGACTCGTCTGGCAAACCGCCCGAAGGGGTTGACGCTGACCTCCCTCAAACGGGGCATGTCCGGATCGGTGCCCCACGCGCTCTCCGGCTTGCTCCGACGCGGCCTCGTCCGTGAGCTGACCGGAGCTTCAGAACCGGCTTCTCCGGTCCACGCTTCGAATCGCCGTGGAACAGGTGGACGAGTCCCTTGGTGTCTGAGCGATGCGGATTCGGTGATGAAACCGGCCCCGCAGAGCGGGCCGACTCCGTCGAACGAAGAGACCACCGCGGGGCTTGACCGGATCCGAACCGGGTTGGAACCACGTCGCTCCGCCACCCTGCTTCTCCAATGTTCCGATGCGGACCGGCTGGCCACTCTCGTCCAGGCGACGAGACACAGCCTCGCGGTCAAACGCCGCGTGCTGATCCTCGCCCCGGAGATCGCCCGTGTTTCCGCCATCGCGCGGACCGCCACCTTGCTGTGGGGAGAGCGAGTCGCCGTGTTCCACAGCGGCATGGCGCCCGCGACGCGAGCGGAGGCCTGGCAGAGCATCCGGACCGGTGTCGTCGATGTCGTGGTGGGCACACGATCCGCGATCTTCGCGCCACTCGAATCCATCGGGTTGATCTGGGTGGAGGGGGAGGAAGATCCGTCATTCAAAGAAGAACAAGCCCCCCGGTACCATGCCCGGGATGTAGCCAGGATGCGGGCGCACCATCATCAGGCGGTCCTCGTCCTCGCCTCCGCGCATCCCTCCGTCGAAACCCTGTGTGCGCCGGACGTCGAGCTCCTCCCGCTGCGGGAAAGACCTTCTTTGGCTTCAAGCCCGGCGCCGGCTTGGGCCAGCATGCCGATGGCCGAGGGCCGCCAGGATCCACCCGGCCTTCTTCGGGTGGACCTGCGCCACTCCCCCTTCGGCACCTTCCTCTCAGAAGCCATGCTGACGGGGATCGAAACAGCGATGCAGGCCAACAGCGGGGCCATCCTGTTTTTGAATCGGAAGGGGTTCGCGCCCGCGTTGCTCTGCCGGGACTGCGGACAGGCCCCCCAATGCAGCCGATGTAGCGTCACCCTGACCTTTTATCGGACAGCCGGCCGGATGGCCTGCAGCTACTGCGGCACTAGCCATCAGCTCTCGGACACCTGCCCCTCCTGCCTTGCCCCTCGGCTGGAGCCGGTCGGGTTCGGCACCGAGCGGCTCGAGGAGGAGCTCCGCCGTCTGTTCCCAACAGCCCGCATTGGACGACTGGATGGGGAACGGGCGCGCACCCCGGCGCAGGGAGAAGCGATTCGCCAACAGGCGGCAGCGGGCGAGTTCGCCATCCTGATCGGGACCCAAATGTTGTTCCAAGGGTCGCCTCTCCCGCGGGTGGGTTTCGTGGGCCTCCCGCATGCCGACGCCGGCTTGCACCTGGCGGATTTTCGAGCCTCGGAACGCACGTATCACGGACTCCTGGACGCCGTGGCCCTGGCCCACCCCGCCGCACGCGGCGGGAAGGTGGTCTTGCAGACCTTTCTGCCCTCCCATCACGTCATTGAGGCCATCTTCCGGAACGATCCCAAGATTTATTTCGAGCAGGAATTGCGGTTTCGGCAGGATCTTGCCTATCCACCCTTCAGCCACTTGATTCGTCTCTGTGTATCCAGCCCCCACGCCGAGTTGGGTCGACAGGAAGCCGACCGCTGGGCCAGCCTGCTCAATCGGAAGAGCTCTCGGGAGCCGGGCGGGGACCCAGAGGTGCTCGTCCTGGGCCCCGTTCCTGCGCCGATGGCCAAGCTCCGCGGCCGGTATCGCTGGCAACTCCTTATCCGAGCCTTTGATGCCGACCGGGCCAGGCAGCTGATCGCGGCCTCCCTTGCCGAGTTGGATGAGAGGAGGGGGAGAAACCGGGTGAAATTCGACGTGGATGTGGACCCGGTGGATCTGAGCTGAAGGGCCTTGAGGACGGCTTGTGGCCTATCAGCCGGTCTCAGGACAGGCGCTTTCGTTTTTTCTTGGAGCCAGCCTTGGGAGGAGAGGTACCCGCGGAGGTCTTAGCCTGAGGGAGGCGCTCGGATTCCTTTCGTTTGATCCATTGGAACAGGCCGTACGAAAAGGTGAGCCAAAAAATGGAGGAAAATACCCCGAACAGCACCGCCGTCAGGATCAGGCCGATTTGCTCTTCCGAGGGCTCCGGGCCGGTCATCCGGATCTGCACCATGGTGACCAGGGGCCAGGCCAGGCTTTCCAGGCCGACCAGGAGGGTGACCCACGCCCAAACCGCGGCCAGCGATGTGGCCCGCCAGGCCAGGAATCCTGCGGAGCCCAGCGCGAGGGCCACGACCAGCAGGAGGGGCAGCTCCCCCCACATCAGCCACAGGCCGAGCGTGACCACAAGACTGCCGAGCACGGCATTGAGTCGGGCGAGCCACATATCGCTTGCTCAAGGAATCCTGATGTCGCGCAGAGGGCGCGACGGGCGCCCAGTGTGCAAGGTCCGTCAGGCCAAGTCAATGCTGAGCGCTCCAGGCCTTGCACGTTTCCTGGACCGCTTTTTTAAGCCTGATTAGTCACCAGCCAGCCAGCAAAGAAATTGTTTTAAGGAGCCTCTTTTGACATGAGACCGATGATCATTCTGACGGATTTGGACGGGACGCTCCTGGACGCCACGACCTATTCCTTCGACGCGGCCAAAGAGGCATTGGACGCGATCCGGACCCGCAACATCCCGTTTATCTTGTCCTCCAGCAAAACCCGAGCGGAGCTCGAACGGATTCGGTTTCGCCTGGACCACCAAGGCCCATTCATTGCGGAAAACGGAGGCGCGGTCTTCATCCCCAAGGGGCTGTTCACGTTCCCCTTGCGGGATGCCACCCTGCGCGGGCCATATCAGGTGATCGAAATGGGCACGCCCTACCCCACCCTGCGGGGGGAGCTCAAAGAGATCGAGCGGACCTTAGGACATCCGCTTCGAGGATTTGGGGATATGCCGGCTGAGGAGATAGCGGAGCGGACGGGGTTGCCGGCGGAAGAGGCCTTTCTGGCCAAGCAGCGGGAATACAACGAACCGTTCGTGCTGGAGGAGCCCGCCGCCTCGGACCCTGGGGTATTTGAGGCGCTCCAACGCCTGGCGAAGGACCGCGGGCTGCGCTGTACCACGGGGGGACGGTTCTTTCACCTCATGGGCAATTGCGACAAGGGCCGCGCCGCGGAGTACCTCATCGAATTCTACCGGCAGCAATTGGGCCCAGACGGGGAGCGGTTACAGACCGTGGCCCTGGGAGATAGCCTGAACGACCTGCCCATGTTGACCCTCGTGGACCGGCCGATCCTCGTGCAACGACCCGACGGGTCCTACCATCCCAACGTGGCGACCCGCACGGTGCCCCGCCTCAGCCGGGCCAAGGGGATCGGGCCCGTGGGCTGGAACCGCGCTGTCCTCGAGCTTCTGCGCGAGGCCTAAGCCGCGCTCGCCGGAAGGCTATTCATCCGGCCCTACATGTGGGAGAGGTCGTCCTTCTCCCGTTCCAGGCCCTTGCCAAACTGACGTTCCAAGAACTCCTTGGCAAGATTGGTCGCGCCGAGGCCGAAGGCCAGCGCCATCGCGAACACCATCCCTCCGAAGGCGATCCCGAACCCCACGACGACGAT
>JBFFYZ010000205.1:0-4536 GCA_041568895.1 Nitrospiraceae bacterium | reverse complement strand
GAGGTGCCGTTGACCCGGATGGCGGTGCACAATTCGGCTGGAACCAGGTTCCGGACCGAGGCGTCCACGGAAACCGTATGCCCATTGTGGCGTCGGTGAAACACGATTCCCGTCTCGGGAGGGGCAGGTCGCAGCGTCAGGGTTGAGGGCTGACCGGTATGAAGACCAACTCCGGAACAACTGATCGATTGGGCCACAGTTTGCTGCTGATGCATGGGTCCTCCTGACACTGGGGGTAAAGATCAGCAATTCCTGTGCCATATGATTTTCAGCTATTAAAATTTATAACTTCACGTAATGTTTAATAAAAATTGAGTCTGCCTGGCATCTCTTCCTGTTGTAAAAACCAAACAGGTGTGGGTTTTTCACCGATAAATTTTGAACCTTGTCCACCCAAGTCCGGGGACTATCGGACCTTCCCGCCAAGGTCCTCTTCCAAGGAGCCTCCCCACCAAGAACCTCTGAAGAACCCGTACCAAGCCTCCCCGTAGGCACCCAGGTTTGAGGACATCCAAGGCTCGAGGAATGGCTCTATATGTGTTTTGTGCAAGATTTCGGCCAGTGGGAGATGGAGAGACTGGAAGACAGGGAAAGGAGCGAGGAAGACCCTAGCGGGCTGTTGAAAAACTCCGGTGACCCAAGCGGAGGATTATCTTTAATGGTGGATATGGCGATGCTCCAATACCCACTAGGGTCGGGGGTCCAGTTCGATGAGACCCTTCCGAATGGCCAGGATCGCCGCCTGGGTACGGTCATAGACCTGGAGCTTGTGAAAAATATTCCGAACGTGGTTCTTCACCGTCTTTTCGCTCAAGTCCAGGCTGTTGGCGATCTCTTTGTTCGTCTTCCCATCCGCCACCAGCCGGAGGACGGTGATCTCCCGTTCGGTCAGGTCATGCTCCGCCCAGGAAGCCCTTTTGCCCTTTTTTTGTGACATGACGGAAAATTCGGCCAAGATCTTGCTGGCGACGGAGGGGTGAATCAACGACTCCCCGCGGTAAATGGACCGGATCGCGGCGACGATCTGGGAGGAATCGGAATCTTTCAGCAGGTACCCGGTCGCGCCGGCCCGCACCAGGTCGAAAATATATTGCTGCTCTTCATACATGGTCAGCGCCACGATCCCGATGTGGGGAAATTCGCGCTTGATGACCCGTGTGGCTTCCACGCCGTTCATTCGGGGCATACTGACGTCCATCAGAATGACATCGGGAAGCAGGGTCCTGGCCTTGTCCACTGCTTCCTGGCCGTCCTGCGCTTCCCCGACCACCGTAATATTTTCCTTGCTCTTCAGGATGGCCGCCAACCCCTCCCGTACCACCCGATGATCATCGGCGATCAGTACCTTAATACGTTCCATCGCGCGAGGCCTCCTTCTTCACCAGCGGGACCGTGATCTGGATCCGGGTCCCCCGTCCCTTTCCCGACCCGATTGTCGCATCCCCCCCGATCAAGCGAGACCGTTCCACGATGCCCCGCAGGCCGAAATGGTCCCACTTTTCCGGATCGCGCGACACCGCGTCCACGTCAAATCCGACGCCGGTATCGGCGATGGTCGCGGTCAACAGATCCCGGCCCAACGTCAACTTGACCGAGACGCGGTCCGCCTTCGCGTGCTTTTGCACGTTGCTGAGGGCTTCCTGGATGATCCGGAAAAGAAAGATTTTGGTCTTAGGGAAAAGCTGGGCCTCATCGCCGGACACCGCGAATTCCGTCTTGATCCGGTACTGGATCTCGTAAGACTTCAGATAATTCGTCAGCGCCGGGATCAGCTCCAGTTTGTCATAGTGGACCGGGCGCAGGTTGAAAATCACCTGCCGGGCCTCCTCGATGGCCCGCTTCAGCTGAGCTTTCGTCTCCCGCAGGGTGGTTTGGCAGGCCTTGGGATCCTTGCCGATCAATTCCAAGCAGTGATCCAGCTTGAAGTTGGCGCCGGCCAAACTCTGGACCAAGCCGTCGTGGATCTCGCAGGCGATCCGGGTCCGCTCCTCGGTCACCACCGCGCCGGACTCCTTCACGTACAGACGATAGAGGGATTGGTACTTGTTCAGGGTCCGCTCAATCTCCCCCGTGGCCCGGATGCGCGCCTCAATCAGCTGCCACATGAATTTGGCGCTGGCGCCTCCGATCACGGTCACGCCGAGGCGGTGGAAATCCTGCACAACCTCCTCTACCGAGGGATTGCCGGTCACGTCGATGATGAGGTCCAAATTTTCCAGGGCGAGGAGCTCCCGGTAATTGGGGGTCACCGGAATCCCCAGCTGCTTGGCCAAGCCGACCCCTGGCGCGGCGGGACTGATCTCCGCGATCCCGACGATCTGGACCAGGGGGTCCCGGGCAAAAATTTCCATCAGGGCGGTTCCGCCCCGCCCGGCGCCGATGATGGCCACCCGGGCCGGCTCGGCGGACGCCTGAGACACCCGGGTTAGCCGCTTCTTCCGCTGTCGCCCTTTGGCGCGCACCTGCGACCGGGCCATGGAACTCCCTTCAGGATAAAACACCCCTCCCGCCAAGGTCGGCGGCACTCGCACAAGCCTGCATAAGGTGGCTCAGAACACAGAGGGACGATCGGGAGCAGAACGGAGAGGGATCGGGTGGACTATTTTTCCTGCCGCTCTCGGGCCAAGGCTTTTAGCTCGTCCATAAACTGATCGATATCCTTGAATTCACGGTACACCGAGGCGAACCGAACATAGGCCACCTGGTCGAGCTGGTGGAGCTCCCTCATGACCTCTTCTCCGATCGTCCTGCTGGGGATTTCCGTCTCCCCCATCTCCTGAATCCGTTTCTCAATCCGGTCGGTCACTCCGTCAATGGTCGCCGTGCTGATCGGCCGTTTTTCACAGGCTTTTTTGAGACCGGACAGGATCTTGTTGCGATCGAACGGTTCTCGGCGCCCGTCCTTTTTCACCACCATCGGCAGGCTCTCCTCGACTCGCTCGTAGGTGGTGTAGCGGCGTTTGCAGCCCAAGCATTCCCGGCGGCGACGGATGACCTGGCCTTCCCGGGCCATCCGTGAATCCACCACTTTGTCTTCAATTTCGTCGCAATAGGGACATTTCACAAGATGCCATCCTCAGGTGGAGGCCGCGGCATAGGGATGAAAAATAGGAAACCGCCGGCACAGAGCTTTGGCCTGTTTCCGGACCTTCCGTTGGATCCGGGCGTTCTGGGGCTGCTGGAGGACCTCGTCGATGAGGGAGACGATGGTGTCCATCTCAGCCTCCCGCATCCCCCGGGTGGTCACGATGGGGGTTCCCAGGCGAATGCCGCTGGCGACGGCCGGAGGTTTCTCATCAAACGGGACCGTGTTTTTGTTCACGGTAATTCCCGCCGCGTCCAGGGCGGTCTCCGCTTCTTTCCCGGTAAGACCCTTCGCGCTCAAATTCACCAGGAACAGGTGGGTATCGGTTCCGCCGGACACGACCCGATGGCCGCGCTTGGTCAAGCCCGAAGCCAGGGCCCGGGCGTTCGCCAGCACCTGGGTTTGGTAGACACGAAAGGCCGGTTCGAGCGCCTCTTGCAGGGCCACCGCTTTGGCGGCGATGACGTGCATCAGCGGCCCCCCTTGCGTACCGGGAAATATGGCCTTGTCCACCGCTTTGGCATGCTCCGCTTTGCACATGATGATCCCACCCCGTGGGCCCCGCAAGGTTTTATGGGTGGTCGTGGTCACAAAATCGGCGTAGGGCACGGGGTTCGGGTGCAGACCGGCCGCAATCAACCCCGCGATGTGGGCCATGTCGACAAGCAGGTATGCCCCCACCCCCTGGGCGATCTCGCGGAATCGGGCAAAGTCGAGGGTCCGGGCGTAGGCGCTGGCGCCGACCACGATCATGCGGGGGCGGCATTCCTCGGCAATGCGTTGGACGGCCTCGTAGTTGATGACCTCGGTCTGGCGGTCCACACCATAGAAAAACGAGTGGAACAGAATGCCCGAAAAGTTGACCCGGCTCCCGTGCGTGAGGTGGCCCCCCTGCGAGAGATCCATACCTAAAATGGCATCCCCGGGTTTGAGCACCGCCAGATAGGCCGCCATATTGGCCTGGGACCCGGAGTGAGGCTGCACGTTGACGTGCTCGGCGCCGAAAATCTGCTTCGCCCGCTGGATCGCCAACTCCTCCACCCGATCCACGAATTGGCAGCCGCCATAGTACCGCTTTCCCGGGTACCCTTCGGCATACTTGTTGGTCATGAGGCAGCCCTGAGCGGCCAGAACGGCCGGGCTGGCGAAGTTCTCGGAGGCGATCAGGAGGAGTTTTTCGCGCTGGCGTTTTTCCTCGGCCCGGATGGCCTCGAAGACCTCCGGGTCCGCGGCTTTCAACGCTTTCAGGGACCCGATGGCGTTAGGCATGGGCGTTACTCACCGGCTCCGCTCGTCGAGTCGGGTTCGGCGTCGCCGTCCAGTTTCTTGACGACCGCCACGGACACCGTCGCGGTGACCTCCCGGTGGAGCTTGATGGGCACCGTCACCGTGCCCAATTCCTTGATCGGATGGGCCAGCTGAATTTTCCGGCGATCAACCGTGAAGCCCTG
>JBFFYZ010000204.1:0-4554 GCA_041568895.1 Nitrospiraceae bacterium | reverse complement strand
GTGGGATCGGCATTCACGGCCACGGACCGCCGGACCATATCGGTGTCGGTCACGATCCCGATGATGTCGTTGCCCCGCATGATGAACAGGCTTCCGATTTCCCGGTCCCGCATGATCTGGGCGGCCTTGCGCACGTCCATGTCGCGGTCCACCTTCACGAATTTGTCCTCTGGAACCATAAACGATTTTACAGGAACCATCTGGTCTCCTCCATTTCGCCGCCTAGCCACTTCCGGGGATCGAACCGTCCCCGCCTCGTCTCACGTCATCCCGATGTCGCCTGCCCCACGATGGCGTCCGCCAGGGCTGGAATCGTGTTTTCCCGTGCGGTCACCGTCACCGACAATCCCTGCTCTTCGGCGGTCCTTGCGGTGATGGGCCCGATACAGGCCACCGTCACGCCTGCCGTCAGCTTCTGCATTTCCTCCCGGCTGTCGAACAAGTCGCAGAAGTTCCGCACCGTCGAGGAACTGGCAAACGTGATCACGTGGATTTCCTGCCGTCGGAACCATTCCTTGATCCGATCGCGATCCAGGTCTGGCAGGACGGTCCGGTACACGATTACCACCGTCACCTCCGCCCCCAAAGCCCGGAGTTGCTCGGGAAGAATTTCCCTGGCGACCGCGGCGCGGGGAATCAGGATCCGCTGCCCCTGCACGCCGTGGGCGCGCAACGCCTCAATCAATCCTTCCGCTTGGTACTCCCGAGGAATCAGGTCGGCGCGCAGTCCAAATCGCCCCAATTCCTCGGCGGTCCTGGGCCCGATGCAGGCGATCCGCAGTCCGGCCAGCGCCCGGGCATCCAGTTCCGTTTGCTGCAGGCGGTCCATGAAGGGCCGCACCCCGTTGACGCTGGTAAACACCAGCCACTGAAAACGTGACAGGTCCGCCAGCGCCCGGTCGAGCTCCGCCCAGCTTTCGGGCGGAACAACCTGGAGCGTCGGGCATTCGATCGGCTCGGCGCCATAGCCCGTGAGCAGACTGGACAATTCGCCGGCCTGTTCCTTCGCCCGCGTGACCAGGATCCGCCGGCCAAACAACGGGCGCATCTCGAACCAGTTCAACTGGTCCCGCAGCCGGACCACCTCCCCGACGACGATAATGGTCGGCGGCTCCAGCTCGGCTTCGGAGGCTTTTTTGGTGATGTCCCCCAACGTGCCGACGACGGTCCGCTGGGTAGCCCGCGTCCCCCACCGAATCAGCGCCACCGGCGTGGCTGCCGGCTTGCCCTCGGCCAGGAGATGGTCCACGATGGCCGGCAAGTTTTTCATGCCCATCAGAAACACCAGGGTTCCGTTGCCTGACGCCATACGGGGCCAATCGACCGCCGACGTGTCTTTTCCCGGATCCTCATGGCCGGTAATAAAGGCCACGGTCGAGGCCATGGTCCGGTGGGTGACCGGAATTCCCGCATACGCGGGGGCCGCCACCGCGGAGGTGACACCGGGAACGACCTCAAACGCCAGTCCCGCCGCAGCCACCGCCTCCGCTTCCTCCCCCCCTCGTCCAAAAATGAAGGGATCGCCCCCCTTCAACCGCACCACCGTTTTTCCGGCACGGGCCTTCTCGATCAAGAGCCGATTGACCTCGGCCTGGTCCTGGTAGGCGCCTCGCCCGCGGCGCCCGACGTAAATCCGTTCCGCGTGAGCAGGCACGTGGTTCAGCAGCAGGGGATTGGCCAGATAATCATAGAGGACCACGTCGGCCTGCTCGAGGCATTCCTTGCCCCGGAGGGTCAACAGCTTCGGATCTCCCGGGCCCCCTCCGACAAGGTAGACGATGCCAGCCTTTCGCCCCACCTGCCTTACGCCCTTCCGTAAATTTCTTTCAAGATGTCGTCACCGCCCTGCTCCAGCAATCGTTCCGCCAGTCGAACCCCCACGGCCCGGGCTTCCGGCAGGCTCCCATGGACGGAATCCCGGATGATCCGCCGGCCATCCACACTGGCGACCAGGCCGTCCATGACCACCTGATCTCCCTTGACCGTAGCGTGGGCGGCGATCGGAACCTGACACCCGCCCTCCAGCCGTTCCAGCAACGCCCGTTCGGCCGTAACCGCAATCCGGGTGGCCTCGTGGTTCAAGGGCCCGAGCAGCTCGCGGATGAACGCGTCGTCCAGACGCCCCTCCAGGCCCAGCGCGCCCTGCCCGATGGCCGGCAGGCTCACCGCGGGAGCCAGGTACTCGGTGACCTCCCGGGACCATCCCATCCGGTGCAGGCCGGCCGCGGCCAATACCACCGCGTCGTAGACCCCCTCCTTCACCTTCCGCAGGCGGGTGTCCAGGTTCCCGCGCAGCATCTCGATCTGTAAATCGGGACGATAATGCAACAGCTGAGCCTGCCGGCGCAGACTGCTGGTTCCCACCCTGGCTCCCTTCACGAGTTGATCGAGCGGCTGCCCCGTTCGGCTGATCAGCACATCGCGGGGATCTTCCCGCATCGGAATGCAGAGGAGGCCCAACCCCGGCGGAAGGTGGGTGGGCACGTCCTTCATGCTGTGAACGGCCAGGTCGATTTCCCCGCTGGACAGCGCCTCCTCGATTTCCTTGACGAAGAGGCCCTTCCCGCCGATTTGGGCCAGCGGCACGTCCAGAATCTTGTCGCCCGAGGTTTTGATCTTTCGCAGCGTGACGGTCATCTGGGGCGCGAGCTCCTTGAGTCGCGCCTGCACCCATTCCGCCTGCCACAGCGCAAGGCGGCTTCCTCGGGTTCCCACCACCAGCGACGCCCGCTCCCCTTGCTTCCCTGACAACGGAGGCACTCATCTCCCCTGCATTCGTCAACGCCCCGGTTCGTGGTAGGGGCTCCGAAACGGGGCACCCGGCTTGTCCCCTCCGGGCAACTTCTCCCGGTCCGGATTACGGTCCTGCGTGAACGCCGCTCCGGAATGGCCCGACGGCCCGAGGCCCATGAAGTCCCGATAATAAAACGCCACCAGCAAAAAGCTCACGAAACCGATGATCGCCAGCAAATACACCAGCACGTCCCACCGAAACCCCTCGGTTTCCCGATAATCGTACCCGCACCGTGGACAGTCCGGCAGCGGATCGTGCCCGAGATAGGTGTGCCGGCACTTGGGACAATTGAACAGTTTGGGGCTCTTGGGCTTCGGAACCGCCCGATTCGCGCCGAACCATACGGACTGAATTCCCATCTTGCCCGGGACCTCCGATGGCGGTTACCGCTGCGATCCGGGGTCTGGTTCCCCCGTCGTCCCCTCCCGATCCGCATAGTCCACGGCGGGGACGGGCACGTCGGGCCGAGCCGCCTCGGCCCTTCTGCCGGACTCCCGGGCGTCCTCCGCCGCCTCGGAACCCGCCGCGTCATCCAGATTAAAAAACCGACGAGCCGCTTCGATGAACATCGCGGAGCTGGAGGCGTGGGCCTCCTGTTTCAGCGCGACGAGTGGGCCGTGCAGGAGCTTGTTGACGATCGCGGAGGCCAGCCCTTCGACCAGGCTCCGCTCTTGCGGCGAAAGATTAGCCAAGCGCCCCAGGGTTTTCTCCAACTCCCCCCGCTTGATGTCTTCGGCGCGCTGACGCAACGCCACGATGGTCGGGGTCACCTCCAGCGACTTGAGCCACTGCAGGGCTACGACGACCTCGTCCTCGATCATCCGTTCGGCCTTGGCGGCCTCGCGCCGCCGCTCCTCCCGGTTGTTCTCGATGTGTAGTTCCAAATCATCGATGTCGAACAAAAAGGCGTTGTCGATATCCTTCACGGAGGGATCGATGTTTCGCGGCACCGAAATGTCGATGAGAAAAATCGGGCGGTTCATGCGCTGCCGGATCGCCCGCTGCACGTCCTCGGCATGAATGAGATAGTGGGACGCACCGGTGGAACACAACACGATGTCGGCCTCGCCCATTTCCCGGCGAAAGTCCTCGAACGGAATGGAGACGCCGTTGAACCGGTTCGCCAGATCCACGGCATTGTGCGGATTGCGGGTCGAGATCATGACGCGGTGGACGCCCTGGTTCATCAGATGGCGGGCCGCCAACTTGGCCATTTCTCCTGCCCCTACCAGCAGCACGGTTTTCTCGCTGAGGTTCGAGAAGATTTTTTTGGCCAGTTCCACCGCGGCGTAGCTGACCGATACCGCCGTATCGGAAATTCTCGTCTCCGTCCGCACCCGCTTGGCCACCGAAATGCCCTTTTTGACGATCTTGTTCAAGATCACGTCGCTGGTCTTGTGCGCCAGGGCCACCTCGAACGCGTCCTTCAATTGTCCCAGGATCTGCGGCTCCCCCACGATCATGGAGTCCAGGCTGGCCGCCACCCGGAACAGGTGGCTGATTGCGCGGTCTCCCGTGTACCAGTACAGATGGGGCGTCAACTCCTCGGAGGAGAGGGACATGTGGGAATCGGCCAGAAATTCCTGGACGCTGGCATATCCGGCTTCCACCTCCTCTACGACCGCATAGACTTCGACCCGGTTGCAGGTGGAGAGGAGAAGCCCTTCCCGAATGGCCGGGTAGGAGCAGAGGCGACAGAGGGCCTCGCCCAGGCGACTTTCAGGGACGGCAAGACGTTCGCGCAATTCGACCGGGGCGGT
>JBFFYZ010000203.1:0-4559 GCA_041568895.1 Nitrospiraceae bacterium | reverse complement strand
CAGCCGAAGGGTTTCTTTCACCAACCCTTCCGTTTCAGGCCGGGGAATGAGAACCGAGGGGGTGACCATAAAATCGAGGCCGTAAAATTCCTGGGTGCCCAGGATATACTGCAGCGGCTCCCCGGCCAAGCGACGGGCGAGCCACTCCTTCGCCCGGCGTCGTGACGCGGTGGGAGCAACCCGACCTCCTTCTACGAGAAGGGTCAGGCGCGAGACCCCCAGGGCCGCTTCCAGAATCCACGCCGCTTCGTTGACAGCGTTCTCCACCCCGGCGGCCCTGAGCCCGACAGCACCATCCTGCCAGAGGCGGCCCAGCGTGATCCCCTCTGGACCCTCCGTCACCACGGCCCCGGCCTCGGCTCTCTGTCGGTCGCGCACCATCAATCCAGCTCTCATACCGTGGAGGCAATGGGATTCATCCGTTCTGCCCGCAAGCCCTCCACCAATTCGTCCAAATCACCGTCCAACACAGCATCCAGCTTGTGCAGGCTGAGGCCGATCCGGTGGTCCGTCACCCGGTTCTGGGGAAAATTATAGGTCCGGATCTTCTCGCTTCGCTCGCCGGTGCCCACCTGAGACTTGCGGGCTTGGGCGATTTCCGCCTCCTGTTTTTCCCGCTCGGCTTCTACAATCCTGGCGCGCAGCGTCCGCATGGCCTTGGTCCGGTTCTTGAGTTGCGAGCGTTCGTCCTGACAGGTCACCACTACCCCGGTCGGAAGGTGTGTGATGCGAACCGCCGAATAGGTGGTGTTCACGCTCTGCCCGCCGGCACCGGATGAGCAGAAGGTATCCACCCGAAGATCCTTGGGGTCGATCTGGACTTCCACCTCTTCCACCTCGGGCATGACCGCCACGGTCACCGTGGAGGTGTGGATCCGACCGCTGGCTTCCGTGACCGGCACCCGCTGCACCCGATGCACTCCGCTCTCGAACTTGAAATGCCTGTAGGCGTTCCTGCCCTCCACGAGGAACACGACCCCTTTGTACCCACCGATCCCGGTCTCGTTGGACTCCATGACCTCCACCCGCAGCCGCTTCCGCTCGGCATATCGCGTGTACATCCGGAACAACTCCCCCGCGAAGAGGGCGGCCTCTTCGCCGCCTGTCCCGGCCCGGATCTCCAGAAAGGTGTTTTTCTCGTCGCGGGGATCCTTGGGAGTGAGGAGGACCAGGGCTCGCTCTTCCAGTTCGACCCGCCGGGCGTGCAGCTGTCGGGCCTCTTCCGCGGCCAGCCGCTGCAGGTCCGCTTCCACGCCCGGGTCTCGGGCCATCTGCTCGGTCTCCGCCACCTGCCTCAGGAGGTGCTTATAGGTCGCGAACAGATGGGCGGCCTCCTCGAGCGCCGTCCGCTCCTTGTTGAGCTTGTGCAGCAGGGTCGGCTGCCCCAGGACAGACGGGTCCGTGAGCTGTTGGGTCAGCTCCTCAAACCGGTTCGCCTGCGCTTCCCATTTCGAGAAGAGCCCGGTTTCCTTGATGTCCGCGGTTGGGGTCTCAGCCATGACTCTTCACCCAGCCCAAAAAATAAGAGACCCTGCCCCCTGACGGAGCAGGATCTCCCCGTTGATCCAGATCCGCACTATTTCTTTCGCGAATACTTTTTCTTGAATCGTTCCACCCGCCCTTCGGTATCGACGATCTTCTGGGTCCCCGTGAAAAAGGGATGGCAGTTGGAGCAGATGTCCACCTTGATGTCTCCGACGGTGGACCGGGTCTTGAACTTCGCCCCGCAGGCGCAGCTCACCGTCGCCTCCTCATACTTTGGATGAATGCCTTTCTTCATGATCTCTCCTTAGCAGTACCGCTACGACACTATGACGCAAACAGACGCTTACCGATTCATGGACTGCAGGAACTCCTGATTGGTCTTGGTCCCCCCGATCTTGTCCATCAAAAACTCCATCGCTTCCATGGTCCCCAGAGGGCTCAGGACCTTTCTCAGAATCCACATCTTGTTCAAACGATCCCGGTCCACCAGTAGCTCTTCCTTTCGGGTTCCGGACTGGCTGATGTCGATGGCGGGGAAGATCCGCTTGTCGGCCAGCCGGCGGTCCAAATGGACCTCCATGTTGCCGGTGCCCTTGAATTCTTCAAAGATCACGTCATCCATGCGGCTCCCGGTATCCACAAGCGCGGTGGCCATGATGGTCAGGCTGCCCCCGTGCTCGATGTTCCGGGCCGCTCCGAAGAACCGCTTGGGTCGCTGGAGCGCGTTGGAGTCAAGTCCGCCCGACAACACCTTGCCGCTGGGCGGCGCGATCGTGTTGTAGGCCCGGGCCAGGCGGGTGATGCTGTCGAGCAGGATCACCACGTCCCGCTTGTGCTCCACCAGCCGTTTGGCTTTTTCCAGCACCATTTCAGCCACCTGGGCGTGGCGCTGGGCCGGCTCATCGAACGTGGAGCTGATCACCTCCGCGGCCTTCACCTGCCGCTGCCAGTCGGTGACCTCCTCAGGCCTCTCGTCGATCAGCAGAACGATCAGCATGATCTCCGGCTGGTTTTTAAGGATAGCCCGGGCAATCGCCTGCAGCAACATGGTTTTGCCGGTCCGAGGCGCGGCCACGATTAACCCTCGCTGCCCCTTTCCGATCGGCGTGGTCAGATCCATGACCCGGGTGCAGTACTCGTCCGTATCGAACTCCAGGTTGATGCGTTCCTCCGGATACAGCGGGGTCAGGTTGTCGAAAAGAATTTTGTCCCGGGCGACCTCCGGATCCTCAAAATTCACCTTTTCGACTTTCAGGAGCGCGAAGTACCGCTCCCCTTCCTTCGGAGGACGAATCTGACCGGACACAATGTCGCCGGTTCGAAGATTGAACCGCCGGATTTGCGAGGGAGAGATGTAGATGTCGTCGGGACCCGGCAGGTAATTGGAATCCGGGGCCCTGAGAAATCCAAACCCGTCGGGCAGCGTCTCCAGCACGCCCTCTCCGTAGATGAACCCGTTTTTCTCGGTTTGGGCCTGGAGAATGGCGAAGATGAGCTCCTGCTTCCGCAGGTTCGCGGCACCTTCGATTTTCAGTTCTCTCGCCACCTCGTTCAGGTCAGCGATGCTTTTTTGCTTTAACTCGGCAAGATGCATGGTCCTCTCCCTTGACATGCTTGACAAAGCCGCTCGCCAACTACACGGGCCGATGCCGGTCCGGTGTCATGACAAGCAACGGAACACTGTGATCTCGACCATGGACGAACGGTTGAAGGTATTGGGTGCGTGTACCGAAGAGGGTGGCCCGTGAAAGGATGAGCTTTTATCGGCGCCCTAAATCTCCATACAGTTGATAGTCGGTCGCGCCCTCAGGTTAGGGAAATCGCTCCGCGATCTGTCCGGATCCCTGGTGATTAAGAAGTTTTCGTACGAAGTAGGCTTGATTCGGATTCGCTCCGGGACCGACACGGAGCCAGACGTGCTCTGCAACCGCTTTGGAGTGACAGCGATGTTCCTTAATAATATCGGCCAGTTTTCCCTTTGTCAATAGCAATTTTTCTGGCTACCGGCCTTCCCTGGCCTCCCAGCGCAGCCATACCCCCCTGGACCCCTCGAGCCCGACGTCCGGGGCCTGAGAGGATCGTTGCGCAGGCCGCATGATTGTGCTACACAGAGAAGCAGGGTGTGATAGTGGGTAGGATTGGATACCGTCATTTTCACCCGCCCCCTTACCGTACTGTTTAGAGAAGGTTAGAAACAGGGTTACCATGGCACACCGGGAAGAAGGGCGCAACCTCGAACGAATCTTTACCCTCGGGGAGGCCAACAGCCTGATTCCTCAATTGGAGGATCACCTGACCGCCGTCAAGCAGGGCAAGGCGGTGCTGTTGCGGGTAAAGGATGAGATCAAGAAGGCCAGCGCCAAGGCCCAGTTTGGGGGGGGCAGCTATGCCGGACCCCACTACATTTCCGCCCTTCAGAAGATCAGCGAGAACCTCCAAGCCGTCCATGAAATGGGAATCCTCGTAAAGGACGTGGACATGGGGCTCTGCGATTTTCCCGCCATGCTGGAAGGCCGGATCGTCTTTCTCTGCTGGAAATTGGGCGAGCCGGATGTGCGCTGGTGGCACGAAATCCACAGCGGGTACCTGGGTCGCCAGCCCATCGAACAGAAGTTTGATTAATTCCTGCGGGCCGACTGCCCGTCTTGACCCGAATGTTCGACCCCGGCTCCTGAACGGTTCCGGTCAACGGGGTTCCCCCTGCTCCACCACGCGCCTCCGCTATCTACAATGAAATTCGTGATTCTCGGCTTTGACGGGCCTGACGGGCAGGCCAAACGGAAACTTCACCGCCCGGCGCATTTGGCCAGGATGGATGCGCTGGATGCCCAAGGGCGGGTCATTCTGGCCGGGCCTCTGACGGATAAAACCGGCAGCCTGATCGTCATTGAAGCCGAATCCCTGGCAGAGGCCCAGGCCTTCGCCAAGGACGATCCCTACACCATCCACGGCGTGTTCGAGCGCGTGGAAGTCCATCCGTTTGAGCAGGTATTCCCGAAATCCGCCCTCCGATAGCCTTTTCTGTAAGCCCTCGATAACCCGCGCCTTCTCATGTGCCCCACGATGTCGTGCAT
>JBFFYZ010000202.1:0-4606 GCA_041568895.1 Nitrospiraceae bacterium | reverse complement strand
TTAATCGTCAGCCAGCCCATGACGCGGCTGCCGATGGTGTCGCCGAGGGGATGTTCATTGTGGCGGTCGTTGAGGGCGTTGAAGACGGAGACGGCGGCTTCCGCGCGTTCCTGCCAGAACCGGTAGCCGACCCGGAAGTTCAGCAGGTTGTAACTGCCGACGCGGGGGTTCGGTTGCTTGGCCCCGAAGAACGCCAGGTCGGAAAAGGCCTGGGACACGGGATAGGTGGCGGCCCCGTAGTGGTAAATCGCAATTTCCCCGTTCACCCCGCTTTCCCATTCGCCACGGAGGCCGGCGTTGATTTTAAAACGCGGCACCGCTCGAACGGTTTGTCCGGTGAAGGATTGTCCCACCTCCTGATAGGCATAGTTGGCGAAGCCCGTTAGCCAGCTGGTCGCCAAAAACTCCAGGCTGGCCTCCCCACCGTAAATGTCGGCCTCCCTGCCGTTGACCGTGATGGGGGATTGGAACTTGATCAGGTTGGAGATGTGGTTGAAGAACAGGTCCACCCGTGCCCGCAAGCGATGTTTCAGGTACCAGCCCTGATAGCCCACTTCGTAGGAGACGATTTTTTCGGGCTCCAAATTCGGAGAGCCGTTTGTCGTGGTGGGCGGGGGAGAGGGAAAGGGCGGGGGAAGGGTCGTCACCGCTCTCACGTCCAAGCTGTTCTCGAAGAGCGTTGGAGGCCGGTAGGCCACGGACACCGCGGCTCGGAACGTATGGTCCTGCACCGGCCTATAGAGGACGGCGGCCCTGGGACTGAACGTGGGATTGATGAAGGTGTCGAGGTCGTAGCGAGCCCCCGCCACCACCGTCACCGATTCAAGCACCTGCCATTCGTCTTGGAGGTAGATCCCCAGCCTGTCCTCCCGGCCGAACTGGGTGATCAGGTTGGTGGACAGGGTGTTATGCCGGTAATTCACCCCGTAGGTCACTCGGTTCTGGGGTCCCGTTTCCACCGTGTGCTGGGTCTCCAGATTGTACGTGTTCGCGCGTGTTTTGCTGATCGGACTCAAGGCTCGGTCCGTGGCCTGCACGAGGTTGTTGAGGAGCGGGTTGGTGATGGAATCCGAGGTGTTGGAATATCCCGTCCACCATCCTCGGATAAAAAAGTTGGGGCGCTCGTAGGCCAGGTTGGCATAGCCCTGGGTCGGCGCCCCGGCGTTCACGGAGATTTCCGTGAGGGGCCCGTCGAACCGGTTGGAATCCACCAGGCCGCCGCTCAGAACCAGTTTCGAAATCGAGGTAAGCCCGTACTCCGTCTGGACATTGAATTTGTAGGACCGAAACGACAACGCCTCGCGGTTTCTCCACTGCTGGTTTTGGTCTTCTCCCACGGAAAGGCGGTACCCGAATTTACCCTGCTTCCCCGCATGGATGGCCGCGCTGGACCAGGTGCCGAACTCCCCGCCGCCGACCTGGAGGGTCGTGCCTTTCATTTCCTCAGGGGATTTGGTGATGATGTTGATGACGCCGTCAAACGCGTTAAACCCATACACCGCCGCAGCCGGCCCCTTGAGCACCTCGATCCGCTTGATCTCCGGAAGAGTAACCGGCAAGAGCTTCCAATGCACGATCGCTTGGGCATCCACGAAAATTGAGCGCCCGTCCACCATCACCAGCATTTTGTTCGCCTGGAGCTGATTGTTTCCCCTGGCGCTCACGTTGAAGTCGGCCCCGGTTGTCTGCATCACCTCAAGCCCCGGTACCCGCCGCAGGATGGTCGGGAGATCGGTCGCGCCGGAATGGCGGATGTCCTCGTCGGTGATGACATACACGTTGGAAGGCGCTTCGGAAATCGGTTGCTCCCGGCGAACGGCGATGCTGACCGTCTCTTCCTGTAACAGCCGGATTTCTTCCAGACCTCCGGACTCCGATTGGGCGGCCAAGGCATGGACGGACCCCGCCATGACCGATAGCGAGAGCAGGACGAGAACAGAAAGGCGGGTCAGGTGACAGGCTCGGTTCGCCAACGGGGCCAGGGGACAACTCCCAGGTGCCTGTCGAGTCGGAAGAGACAGGCTGTGGTTAAATGGCGGTCTTTCGCCTTGAGGACGATTAAGGGGCATCGCCTCAGCCCGGTTGTGGGAAAGCCGGAATCGAATTTTTATTCTCGGTAGAAGGCCAGCTCAAGCCCCAGGATCATGATGAAGATGGGGGCCACCCAGGCTGTGCCCTTCCGGACACCGGCCGCTTTCGGATTGGCCAGGGAGACCACGGCGACCGTCAGGGCCGTGCCCGACATGATCCGGTGCTGGAGGGTCACATGTTCCATGTGGTGGTACCCCACATGATGGTGGAACCATAACACCAGCCCCGCCAGGGTGAAGGCCCCGGCTATCACGTACCCCGTATAGGCCTGGGACAGGGTCCGCCCTTCGACCATTGAGGCAAAAGTGTAAATGCTTAGCCCCAGGGCGATCAAGGAAAGAATCTTATGCTGCACCCACTCCCTCCCGGTGGGGAGGGAGAAGCTTTCGATAAACCCCGCTGGACCGATGGGCCACCCTTCGGGGTCCCCCCAAAAAAACGCCAGGGCCCAGAGGCACAGCCAAATCAGCCCCAGTCCCGCCAGGGGGGCAGCGGATCCGATCGGGACGGTGCGATCGAGGAGAAACAGGCCCCCCACCAATAGCAAGGCCAGGCCGGCCAGCCGATGGGTAAAAAGGGTGGAGGTGGCCTGTTGGTCGAATCGCACTTTGAGGTCGATGACCAGCCGCGAGAAGGAAGGGGTGTCTGCGCCGGCGGACCGTGGAACGGAAGCAGTACGGACGGGCCCCACGGCATGGTGAGCGCTCAAGCCGGCCTGGTCCTCCCGTTTCCCGGAGGCTGCGGTGGCTTGGTGCGTGGACATGGCGGGAGTGTTTGAAACCGGGTGACTTCCCTGGTGGACGCGCTCCTGTGAGACAGAAGAGGCCACGACGGAAGAGGACTGCAGGACCAGGGTGAGGTATCCGAATAGCAAGAGGGCACGTGGCATAAGCTCGATTCACCGCACAGGAAGCACGCAACAGGCGACCGACGCCGAAGGCACGTCCGATCTGGTCTCATGAAATGCGCCTGGGTTGTGATTAACGGTGAAACAGAATGGGGATTTTCGGGCGGAATGTCAACATGGAAATTAGGGAAAAACCTGTAGAGGGAGGGGCCGGCTTATTGATGCAGGTGCTTGAGGGCGGCGGCGCAGAGGATGATCAAGACGCCCATCCACAAGGAGGCGCGCTGGAAAGGTATCGGCTCGATGCGGTGCTCTTCCTTATCTTCTTCCGTCTCCTCGCCGGTGGCTTCGGTCCTGAACAGGACTGTGTAGAGATAAAAGGTCATGATCATGAGGACCAGCCCGAGCTTGATGAAAAATACCGTGAGGTACTTCGGGTGATTGGATACCGACAAGCCGGTTTGCGAGGTGAGGATCTGGTTCACGTAGTGGAAGTTGACCCCGCCCGTGAACAGGATCACCCCCAACAACACGCCCACGACACGGCGGTACTGCTTATAAAAGACATCGACGATGGGCTTGATGAATTCCTTGGGCACGGCCTTCTGCAGGCCCGGAGTGACCGCCATGACGAGAAAGGCCAGACCGCCGACCCAAATGACGG
Source organism: Nitrospiraceae bacterium (assembly GCA_041568895.1). GTDB lineage: Bacteria > Nitrospirota > Nitrospiria > Nitrospirales > Nitrospiraceae > JBFFYZ01. Next base: position 1,004 of record JBFFYZ010000202.1, on the reverse strand, counting down.
CCGACATGAGATGAAACCAGTGATTGATGACGTAGAAGACTTGGGGCAGAGAATTCACCGGTAGGACGGTCTCCTTCGCTTCAGGCCTTGCGCCTCAGAACTTGAACACCGGCGTTTCGTTGCCGAACCGCTTCTTCCGAAGCTCTTCCATCAGCTCGACGGTGACGACCGGAATGCCCTGCTCCCGGGCGTGACGCTCGACGCCCTTCTTCACCATCGCGCGAAGGAAGTAGGGGATGCGGTTGAGCCGTGCCTCCGCCGCCTGGTCCCAGACCGCGGTGCTCTCCTCCGGCGTATTGAAGGCGACGTGAATCTTTTCACCACCCTTGGGCGTATACAGGCACCACTGGTCTTCGTCCAGCCAGTCCCCGTGGTCCACATAGGGCCGGGCCCGGCAGCCTCCACAGATCTCGCTGTATTCGCAGTCCCCGCACTTGCCTTTGAGGTGGGGGTACCGGAAGGAGTCGAAGATGGGAGAATGTTCCCAGAGGTCGGCGAAGCTGGTCTTGCGGATGTTGCCCGCCGAAAGCGGCATGTAGGGGCAGGGGGTCAGTTCACCGTTCGGGGTCACCCGGGCGTAATTGGTTCCCGCCAGGCAGCCCCCGCCCATGTAGCCCTGCGCCTTGGTGATCGGGGAGTTGGGATCTTTCTCATAGGCCAGGCGCTTGAAATGAGGGGCGCATCGGGCGCGCACCAGCATGTCCTTGTACTTGTCCTGGCACTCCACCAGATAGGCGAGCACCTCCTCGTACTGCTCCGGGGTAATGTCGGTCAGCTCCTCTCCGCGCCCGGTGCAGACCATGAAGAACACGTTCAGCACCCTGGCGCCCAGAGTGTGGGCCCAGTCGATGACGTCCGGCAGTTCCTGGTAGTTCATGGGCTGCGCGCTGAAGTGCACCTGGAATTGGAGCCCGTTCCGTTTGCAGGCCTCGATCCCCGCGATCGCGCCTTCCCACGAGCCGGGCACGCCCCTGAAGGCGTTGTGCTTGGCCGGGTCCAGGGAG
>JBFFYZ010000201.1:0-4624 GCA_041568895.1 Nitrospiraceae bacterium | reverse complement strand
GCGTCGTCGAGCCAGTCCGGCAGGCTCCCGGGCGGATGGTCCTGGTGGTCGGAGATCTGACGATCGAACACCAATCCGGAGCCGAGCCCGTGGAAGGAAGGCTCCGGGTGACCTGGCGACAGCCCGACCGATCGTTGGGCCAGGGGGACCGCATCAGCCTGGTGGGACGGGTTCGGGAGCCGGCCGGCCTGGTGAACCCGGGAGGCTTTCACTACGAGGCCTTTTTGGAACGGAAGGGGATTGAGGCCGTGCTGTCCCTGTCCGGTCCTGGGCAGGTCCTGCTCCTGGCCAGGCCATTGTCCCTCTCGCGATGGGGGTGGTGGCGGAACGTGGACGACTGGCGGGATCGCATTCGCCGGGCGGCGATCGCCGATCTCACCGGTCCGGCATTGGGCTTGTTTATCGGGCTCATGATCGGGGAACAGGGGTACATCGATCCGGAGGTCCGGGATGCCTTCATGGTGACCGGGACGGTGCACATCCTGTCTATTTCCGGGTCTCACCTTGGGCTGGTGGCCCTTCTCGGATTTGTCGGGATCAAGCAGGCCTGCCGAGCCCTGCCTTCCGCCTGGCTGCTATCGCTGTCCCGTCACGTGACGTCCACCAGGTTGGCGGCTCTTGGCACCGTGATTCCGGTCACCTTCTATACCCTCCTGGCCGGCTCGGACATCGCGACCGTGCGGGCCCTGATCATGATTTTGGTGTTTCTCCTCGCGGTGTGGCTGGGTCGGGCCGAACAACTGCTGCTGGCCTTGGCGGCTGCGGCTTTGCTCATTCTGGGTCTGGATCCGCAGGCCCTCTACGACATTTCTTTTCAACTGTCCTTTTTATCCGTCCTCACCATCGCCCTCCTCGTACACTGGTACCTCCGGAAGGAGGAAGATCGGGAAGCCGAGGCGGACCCTTCCTATAGTCCCTTCAGGCGCATGGCCTCTGCCTGGATCAAGCCGTTTGCGTTGGTGACGGGAGGCGTGACCCTCGCGACGCTTCCCCTGGTGGCCTATTATTTCAACCAAATTGCCTGGATGGGCCTGGTCTGCAATTTTCTGGTGGTACCCCTCGCGGGTGTCCTGCTGGTTCCCCTCGGGCTCGTCTCGGTGCTGTGGCTGCTGGTGAGCGGCGGCGAGACGTTGCCCTTGGCGTTCCTGCAACAGTCCCTGCTCGATTGGTCCGTCCAACTGGTTCGCTGGATGGCCAGGATGCCTGGTGGGGAGTGGCACGTGGCCTCCCCGCCGATCCCGGCCATCCTGGCCTATTTCGCGCTCCTCGTGGTGGCCGGCCGGCCGGGAGGAAAATACTGGATTCGGTGGGGGTGCGCGATGGGCGCCCTGCTCCTCCTGCTCTGGTGGGGCTGGTCGCCGCGACAGGCTCCGGAGAAATCCTCGGTCCGCGTCACGTTCTTGGATGTCGGCCAGGGTGATGCCTGCCTCATCGAGCTGCCGGACGGCCAAACGGTGTTGATCGACGCGGGCGCCCAATACGACCAGTTGGACATGGGGCGTGCGGTCGTGGGGCCTTACCTGTGGGATCTCGGCATTCGGCGGCTGGACCACGTGATCGGGACCCATCCCCAGCTGGACCACATCGGGGGACTTCCCTGGATTTTGGAAAAGTTCGAGGTCGGCCGCTTCTGGAGCAACGGGGTTCCGCGGGAAGAGCCTTTTTACCAAAGGCTCCTTCACGCCCTTCAAAATACGAGGGTGACCGAATCCAAAGCCCTGCAGGGAATTCCCATATTGGAAGCAGGGGGCTGCCGGATGGTCGTCCTGAATCCCCCTCCGGAGGGTAGAGGTGCCGAATCCGCGATAAACCAGCCGTCAAGCCTGATTTCATCCGCTTCCACCGGGACCAAGTTGAACAATGCCTCCGTCGTGACCCAACTCGACTGCGGACCCCATTCGTTCTTGTTTGCAGCCGATCTTGAAACCGAGGGTCTTCTGAGAATGAAAGATCCGGCGGCAAGCCAGCCCATCCAGGTGGTGAAGGTGCCCCATCATGGGGCCAGGAGCTCTCTCGCTCCTGCCTGGATTCATACCCTCAAGCCGGAGGTCGCGGTGATTTCCGTCGGACGCCGGAATCCCTACGGACATCCTTCACCCCAAGTATTGGCTGCCTATGCACAGGAGGAGGCACGCCTCTATCGAACCGATCGTGATGGGGCTGTCGTGGTGACCGGATCCCTCGCTGACCGAGGGCTCGTTGTTCGAACGGCCCGGTCGGCCTTCCCTCAGAACGTTCACATTGGGACCGGGCTCTGGCATCAGGAGAGTCGAAATGTCACCCTGATGTGGCGCCAGTGGTTGGGTCCCTAGTCTGACCCGAGCCAAGAACCCAGGCCAGGGTAGCCACAAGAGGTAGTGGGTCAATATTTTTCCCATACGAAATACTTGACAATTTGATGGTTTTGGCTAAACTAGGGCAACTTTTATCTTTCATTTATGGATCTCCTCCCACACCCAGGCATTGAGTTCGACGCAGGGTCCAATTTTTGAACTCATTCCTATTTCCTTACCCGACCAGGTGGTTGGTCAGGACGAGGGAAAAGGTGTCTGTGCCTGATTGCAGCAGCGACGTATCCCGTGCCTTCCCCAAGGCAATTTCCTTTACAGATTTGGGGTTGGGTCGTAAGGTAGGCAGGATTAGGCCTGCTCGGTACCAGGCGGGAGGGATTATTGTGCCCGGGTTGCGCCCGGGCATAAGGTTTTGAACTCGGACCGGCAGGAGACCGAGATTGGTTCGCTTCACGGACTTAATTAAGGGCCCGACGCCGCCATCCAGTGATCCACCAAGGGAAACGTCCTTTGTGAAAACGCCTCCCGGCTCGGATCCACAACCGACCTCTCACATCCAAGGAACCCCTTCACCGCAACAACGAGTTCCGCCCGAGTCGTCCGATCGGGCCAAGCCCGCCGCCGCCTCCAAGCCGGTGGATTGGTATGCGCTCGCCAAAGCGGCGATCACGCAACTGGCGTCCGCGGTTCAAAAACAGAGCCCCCTGGATTTTAAAAATATTCCTCCCATTGCCGATGGGATGGTCAAGGAGCTGTCCGCCAACGAGGTGTTGCTCACCAAAGCGCTGATCCCGAGCGGGCCCTCCTTGATCGAAAACATGGTTAACGTGGCGATCTTCTCGATCAAGGTCGGACTGGGATTGGGCTACAACGTTGAGCAATTGCGTAAGCTGGGCCTCGCCGCCCTCGTACACGACCTGGGCATGTTTCGGCTCCCCCCAGATCTCCTGGAAAACGATGGCCGTTGGTCCAAGGAGCAGCAAGCGGTGCTCCAGCGCCATCCGCTCACGACCGCCGAATTGGTCCAACCCCTGAAACCCCATTTTCAAGAAATTTCCAAGGTCTTGGCCCAGGAACATGAACGGATCAACGGGAAAGGATACCCGAAGGGTCTCCAAGGAAACCAAATCCACGAATTTGCCCAGATCATCGGGCTTGCCGACTTATTGGACGCGGTCCTTCGGACCAGACCCTATCGTCCCACCTTGCTCCCTTACCAGGCCATTCGGCAAATCCTGATCACGGAAAAGGAGACCTTCGCCAACCCCATCATCAAGGCTTTGGTCCAGCAATGCTCGCTGTACCCGGCGGGCACCTATGTGCGGCTCAACACCGGCGATATCGGGATTGTAAGACAATCGAATCCCCGGTTTCCGTTACGCCCTTTGGTTCAGGTGACACAGGCTGCGAATCCGACTCCCACGGATGAACCAAAAATGGTCGATCTCAGTAAGACCCCCCTCGTTCACATTATGGAGGTCTTGAATCCGGATGAGATGGAATAGTCTTTCGCCGCCGGGACACTCTTCAGGAGCAAGCGGATGATCCTACGCCCATGGGCCCGCTTCCTCTGCGTGGCCTTGGCTATTCTGATCGGAACCGCCCCGATGGGATGCAGGAACCCGGCGCAGTCCAATCTGCCCCCCTCCGCCGTGGCTCCTCCTGGGACCTCGCTGCCTCCTCTTCCCAAAGGAGACGTGTACGCGGATGAGACCGTCGTGCCTCCAGAGACCCCCATTGCGGAGGGAGATACCCTGGAAATCCTGGTGCGCCGGGGAGCCGGAGAGGAAAAATTCACGAGCGTGGTGACCCGCGGGGGATGGGTGAACGTGTCCTTTGTGGAAGTTCAAGTCGCGGGACTCACCATGGTCCAAGCCGAGCGGCGGATTCGAGACCGGCTCGCTCCCTTTATGCGGAATCCCCAGGTCCAAGCGCTACTCATAAAAAAAATCCTGACCGTCAAGCGCGTGTTCGTATTCGGGGACGTCAAAAAGCCCGGGGTGTATCCGCTCTCCAGGAACATGACCGTGCTGCAGGCCATCGCCAACGCAGAAAACTACAATGAGACGGCCCACCTGGACGAAATTCGGGTGATCCGCGGGAATTTGAACCAGCCGCAAATATATACGGCCGACCTGGCCAGGCTGTTTTCCTACGGGGACTGGAGCCGGAACCTTTCTCTCCAGGAAAACGACATCGTGTACGTGCCGCGTGAACGGTTGGGAGACGCGGGGGAAGCGGCGAAGAAGATTTTGCCGATCGTCTCCATCGCCTTGGCGCCGCTGTTCGGAGCCGGCATCTTCGCGGTCTTTGCCAAATGAGGGCGGGGATGG
>JBFFYZ010000200.1:0-4628 GCA_041568895.1 Nitrospiraceae bacterium | reverse complement strand
GCGATAGGCATCGGCGTTCTCGGCCTCTACTACGTCGAACATCGCCTGGTGGCCACCGCGGGCGAAAGCCTCGCTCTCACCGCGACGGAAATCGCCGACAAGCTGGACCGTCTTCTCTTCGAGCGCTTTGGTGATGCGAAGATGCTTGCGCGGATTTTTGCCTCCCGTCCCAACGATGTGGCGTATATGACCGGGTATCTGTCTTGGATGCAGAAGTCGTACCCCGCTTACCTCTGGCTGGGCGTCGTCGATCGGGACGGGCGGATCGTCGCGGCGAGCAACTCGGCCAGTGTGGGACAGGATCTCAGCAAGCGTCCTTGGTTTCAGGCCGTGCTGGCCGGAGAGCCGGTCCATGTGGGCGATGTCGAGCCGTACGAAGCGGCGGGCGGGGTGGATGCGGTGTCCTTTACCGCGCCCATCAAGGGGACCCAGGGAGAATTTCTCGGGGCCGTCACGACACGCGTCGCGCTGCCGGCGCTGGAGGAGGTGATGACCCGCACGATCCGGACCGTTCAGGCGCAGCCCGGATTGCTCGGAACGGTCGAATACCAGTTTCTGACCAGGGACGGAGTCGCCTTCGTGGATTCGGACCTGCTGCACAAGGGCAACGTCAACCTCAAACATCTGGGATTACCTTCCGCCCTTCTCACGGGGTCCGGAAAACCGGGCTATGTGGAGGAGGAACACCTGCGCCGGCACGTGCAAGTCGTGACCGGCTACGCCGCGACCCAGGGATACGGCGCTTACCGGGGACTGCAGTGGGGCATCCTGGTCCGGATCGACCGCAGCGACATCCTGGCGCCCATCCGGGAGGTGCTGTGGAGGCTCGTGGTGATCGGGGCGGTCATCTGGGGGCCCATGTTTCTGGTGCTGTTCTGGGCGACCGGGCGGCTCGGGCACGAATGGGCGCAGGCCCAGCAGGAGAGTGCGCACGCGACGGCTGCCGAGGCGACGCTCCGTGAGAGCGAGGAGCGCACGCGATCGATCGTGGAAACCGCGCTCGACGCGGTCATCACCGCCGATTCGAAGGGCGTCATCACCGATTGGAACCCGCGGGCCGAGACCATCTTCGGGTGGTCCCGCGAGGAGGCGATCGGGCAACCGCTGGCAACGACCCTGATTCCCTCCCACCATCGGGCCGCCTATGAACAGGGACTCCGCCACTTCCTCGCCACGGGCGAGAGCCCCGCTTTGAACAGGCGGATTGAAATGACGGCGTGCAACCGGGATGGGCATGAATTTCCGGTCGAAGTGGCCGTTTCGGCTCAGCGCCTGCGAGGGTCGTATATTTTCAGCGGTTTTGTCCGCGACATCACCGAGCGAAAACGGGCGGAGCGTCGCCTGGCCTCGCAATATGCGGTGACCCGGGTGTTGTCGGAATTTTCCTTGCTCGAGGATGCCAGTGCGAAGATTTTGCAGGCCATCTGCGAGAGCCTCGATTGGGAATTGGGCGCGTTTTGGATCGTCGACCAGCAGGCCAATGTGCTCCGCTGCATCGAAATCTGGTATGCGCCGGAACGGAACCTCGCGGAATTTGCCAAAATCAGCCGGGACCGGACGTTTTCCCCCGGGATCGGCCTGCCGGGGCGGGTCTGGGTCAGTGGCGAGCCCACGTGGATTCCCGACGTCGTCAAAGACGCCAACTTCCCCCGCGCGCCCTTTGCGAACCAGGTGGGCCTGCACGGGGCCTTTGGGTCTCCTATTCGGGTGGGAGGCACCGTCTACGGCGTCATCGAGTTTTTCAGCCACGAAATCCGCGAGCCCGATGCCGACCTGTTGCAGATGTTGGCCGACATCGGACTGAAGGTCGGGCATTTCATTGAGCGAAAGCATCTGGAGGCCCAATTCCTCCAGGCACAGAAGATGGAAGCGATCGGACAACTGGCCGGAGGCATCGCCCACGATTTTAATAACCTCCTGACGATCATCAAGGGGTTCAGCCAGATGCTGCTGGACCAACTCAAGCCCGGCCAAGCCATGTACAGCGACATCGAAGAAATCAATAAGGCCGGCGCCCGGGCCAACACGTTGACCAAACAATTGCTGGCCTTCAGTCGCAAGCATGTCTCGGAGCAGGTGGTCTTGAACCTGAACGACCTGATCGCCGAAACCAACCAGATGTTCCGGCGACTTCTTCGGGAAGACATGAAATTGACGACGAAGACCCCTCCGGACGTGGGTCAAGTGAAGGTGGATCCAAGTCAACTCGAGCAGGTCATCATGAACCTGGTGGTCAACGCGCTGGACGCCATGCCGAACGGGGGGCAGCTGACCATTGAAACCGCCAACGTCGACCTCGATGACACCTACGCCGCCCTGCATGCGTCCGTCCGGCCGGGGCGCTATGTCATGTTGTCCGTCAGCGACACCGGCTGCGGGATGGATGCGGCGACTCAGGCCCGGATCTTCGAACCCTTCTTCACGACCAAGTCGCAGGGCAAAGGGACCGGCCTCGGCCTCTCGACCGTGTACGGCATCGTCAATCAGAGCGGCGGCCATGTCTGGGTCTACAGCGAAATCGGGCGGGGGACCACGTTCAAAGTCTATCTCCCTCGCGTCGACGCGAGAGTGGACGCCACACCCGTCGCGGAGAGGAGTGGCGCCTTGCCTCGAGGGACGGAGACGGTCCTTCTGTCGGAGGACGAGCCGGGGGTCCGGGCGCTGGTCCGAAAAATCCTCATCAAACAGGGGTACACCGTGCTGGAGGCGCGCAACGGCCACGAGGCGTGGTTAATTAATGGCCAGCACGAGGGCCCCATCCATCTCCTGGTCACGGACGTCGTGATGCCCGAGATGAACGGCCGAGACCTGGCCGCCCGCGTCATGGCGGTGCGGTCCGGCATCAAGGTGCTCTTCGTCTCGGGCTACAGCAACGACGCCCTTGTGCAACAGAGCGAGGTCCAGTCAGGCATCGCGTTTCTACAGAAACCCTTCTCCCCGGCCACGCTGGCCCGCAAGGTGCGCCAAGTCCTCGATACCGGCGGGTGATTCCCCCCATCACCCGGGCCGACCGGGTCACTCCACGGGACATTCCCACATCGGGCCGCGCTGGACATGCGGCACTTCCCATGTCGTCAGAGAATTAAGAAAGACCCCGCTTCCGGTCAGCGGGGTGGTTCGAGTGGGCCGGCCCATTGGCCGGGAATGCGCTGGACGTCGACCAGGTTCAGGGGTGGGCCGAGGTCGGCCATCAGCTTCGTGTCGATCCGGCCGTTGTCCACGTACACCAGCTTCGGCTCGCCGATCCCCGGCGCCTTGTGCCAGTACCAGCCGGGACAGGACGGCCGCTGATCCGTCCAGACGGGGATCAGGTGGCGCAGTTCCGACTCCAGGGCCTGCTGAACCGGTTCGGAGGCGTGGCTGCCGAGCAACTGCCGGATGCTCTCATACAGCATCCGGGCTTTTTCCTGAAGGGTCATGTTTCCACCGCTCGCCAGGGATCGGCCAAAAAACTTCGCCGGGCAATTGCCTTGCTTTTCACCCACATGGAAGCCAGCCGTCCATGAAGCTCATGAATGAGGGTTGCAATATGGGGTCTCATCGTCTATGTACCCTGAAAAACCGTCCTCGCGCGCCATTCATGTCTAGCAGAGGGAGGGGACCCAATGCGAGCCGCCTGTACGTATTCTTCCAGCACCATCGTGGCATGCACCATCATGGCTTTGATCGTGCTTTTCCCCGGATGTCAACGGGGACCGGCGCCGGATCGGGACCCGATGACTATTACGCTGCACTTTGTGTGGGCGATCTCGATGAGCCCCGGCAATCCGATGGGCGGTGCCGTAACGGATCACTTCGTCATAAAAGCCCGGGTTCGTGAACCGGGGATCCAAGCGGTCAAACCTGGCGATACCTTCCGGGCAGCCTTGAATATTGGGACCACGGGAAAACCGGCCAAATATGGGGGCGATGCAGGTTTAAAATTTACCATCACCTCACAACCGGAAATCTCGACCTACTATCCTTCTTCCGGCATCACCCATGTCACCTGGTACTGGGCGAAAGCCGATCCATTGGCGATCACCTGCAACAATGAGAATAAACTCCGTTACAAAGAGGACGGGGACGGAGTCGATAACATCGTGATTCGAGTGAAGACCGCCGGCATGCCGGCCCCGTTCGAGTCCTGGCAAAATGGACAACCCTCTCCGATTTTCCCTGACCACAATCCGTTGGCCAAACAGATTGTGGAATACACCTGTTTGTTAAAAGGTAGTTCCGTCATGATTGAGTGATAAGGAGCGGCCCCCTGCTCTACGGAGCGTCATGGGAGAGCCTGATTATCCGGCGTGCTGGTAGGGCCAGGGGAGGCGGTGCCACTCTTCGCACCCGCAGCGGGGACAGATCCAGAGGCCTTCCAGATCCAGCGAGCCATCCTTCGAGGTCCGGCGCTTTCCGCGGACGACCATTTCCCCCGCACAGGCGGACCGGGGGCACTTCCTGGTGTCGGGGGGCATCGCGTCGGCCATCGCGACTCCGTGCGACAAGGTGAACGGGGAGGGGCACGCAGGAGGCCGCCAGAATACCGCTCCGGAAAAGTTTTCTCAACCACGAAAAAGGCAGAGCCCGTACCCGCGCGGGATCAGGCGATCCGCAGCCACAGATAAATCCCGGCGAGCGCGAGCGTC
>JBFFYZ010000199.1:0-4630 GCA_041568895.1 Nitrospiraceae bacterium | reverse complement strand
TCCACCCCCCCGCGGATCTGAAAGCCCTGGTAGCAGCCCACCAGACCGATGATCACGGCAAACACCGGCGCCTTCCCCACCCCGATGAGAAAATGCCGCAGCGCGACGGCCTCCTCGAAGCGGGAGATGAATTCCGGGAAGCTGACCTGCAGCTCGCTGGAGGCGATCAGCATGCCGCCGAAGACCCCGATCCCGTCGGCGAAGACGGTGAGCAGGGGGAGGGCGACGATGAGCGCCAGGACCCGGGGCAGCACCAACAGGTTCATCGGTGAGATCCCCAGCGTGCGGAGCGCGTCCAATTCTTCCGTGACCTTCATGGTCCCGATTTGCGCGGCGTAGGCCGACCCGGACCGGCCCGCGACGAGGATGGCGGTCACCAAGGGGGAAATTTCGCGCAGCAGCGCGATGCCGACCAGGTCGACGACGAAAATGTTGGCGCCGAATGTCCGGAGTTGCTCCGCCCCCTGATAGGCGATCACCACTCCCATCAAAAAAGTCAGGAGGCCGATGATGGGCAGGGCCTCGAACCCATCCCGCTGCAGGCTGGCCAGAAAGGCGCGCCAGCGTATCGTGCGTGGAGCCAGGACGGACCGGAGAAAGGCCATCATGCTTTCTCCCAAGAATTCCAGGCCGCAGAGGCCTTGGTCTATACGGGTCCAGGTGAGCCGGCCGAGCGTTGCCAGCCAGGACTGCGCCGGCGTGGTCGGTCCGGACTCCCCGACAGTCCGGCTCCGGGACACCAGCTCCAGGAGCCCGGAAAACTCCGGACGCAACCCGTGGACCGTGACGTGGCGCCCTTCCCGCTCCAGGCTGTTCAGGATACGCTGCAACAAAACCGCCCCGCCTGTATCCATGTCTGCGATCCCGCTGGCCTCGCAGACGAACTCGTCGGCCTCCGGCCAGGGAAAGGCCGCGACCTCCCGCTCCAGCTCATCCAACCGGCGTAGGGTCCATGCCCCCTGGCACAAGATCGTCCCCTCGGCCCCGAGTGAAAGGGTGGCGGACTGTTGGCGTCCACGAACCATGGTCTTCTTTCCCCTACTCGCCCCTATTCGAACTGCCTCCGGAACCGCCACATGCCGAATCCGAACATCCCGGCACCCAACAGAATCATCGGCAGGACCACGGGCCACAGGGCCTCCAGGCCCACGCCTTTCAGGAGAATACCGTAGGTGACTTCGATATAGTACCGCAAGGGCGAGAATGCCATGACGGTGCGGACCCAGTCCGGCATGGCCTCCACCGGGGTGGTCGTTCCCGACAGGAGCAGGATGGGCGCGACGACCATGATGGTCATCATCCCCACCTGCGCCTGATTTCGGGCCAGGGTCGCGGCGAAGAGGCCCAGCCCGGCGGTGGTGAAGATGTAGAGAGCCGTCAGGATGAAATACAGGCCTAGGCTCCCGCGCGTCGGAACGTCGAAGACCGGCCTGAGGATCCCGAACACGGTGAGGGCCACGCCGATAAGAATGGCCACGGTCATGGCCAATACCTTGGAGAACATGATTTGAAACGGTGTGAGGGGTGACACCAGCAGCTGCTCGACCGTCCCGCGTTCCTTTTCCCGCACCATGGCAGCAGCCGGCAGCAGCACGGCAAACACCGTGATCATCCGCAGCAACTGCGAGAGGCATTCGAACCAGGCGTCCACCAGGTTGGGGTTATACCAGACGCGGACCTGGCTGCGAACCGTCGGCAGGCGCTCCTCGGCGTCGGAGGGCATTCCCAGGTTGCGCCTGGCGGTTTCCCGCCCGAATTCCCCGACGATCCGCTCGGCATAGCTGGCCAACGACAAGCCCTGAGGCGAACTCGTCGTGTCCACCTGCAACTGCACCGAGACTGGTTGCTGCCGGCCAAGGGATTCCTGGAAGCGGGTAGGAATGTCCAGGATGGCCATGGCCCGCCCCTCGTCAAGCAGCCTGCGCGCGTCATCGGGCCGGGCCACCTCCCCTTCCACCCGAAAATAGGGGGGCTGGAAACGGCTGATGAGATCACGGGAGGAGAAGCTGTGATCGTGATCCTGAACCAGCAAGCTGGCATTGCGGAGTTGCATGTTGATGCCGGTTCCGCTGAGATAGGGTGAGAGCGTGAACCCGTACGCCATAAAGAGGATCAGCGGCCAATCGCGGATCAACTGGCGGAGTTCCTTGGCCGTCATGACTTGCAAACGCCGCCACCACAGGACCACGGGCGAACTCATGCGGTTCCCCTCCTTACCCATTGCCCATTGCCCCGCCTTATGCTTTCGGCCTCTTTCGAAACAAGGCGTATCCGATCATGAGCAGCATCAGGGTATACCCTGCCAGGGCCAGCACCTCCCACCCCAACACTCCCGGGCCGACACCTTTCAAAAAGCTCCCCCGGACCACGTCCATGTAATACATACCGGGGAACAGGTGTGCCTGTACTTGCGCACCCGGGCTCAAGGAGGAGACAGGCACCAAGAGGCCGGAATAGAGGAACGTGGGCACAATGCTGACCAGGATCGTGATGACCAGGGCCGCCATCTGCGTTTTGACCAGGAGGGAGATGATCAGGCCCATGGCGGTCGTACACAGCACGAAGACCAGCGACGCAGCCAGGAAAAACAGGAAATTCCCCTTGAAGGGTACGCCGAACAGCCCGGTGGCCAGAGCCCACAGCACCAGCACGTTGACGGCGGAGATCAGGACATAGGGGGAGAGCTTACCGATCAGGAACTCCAACCGGGTCACCGTCGAGCTGTAGATATTGTAGATGGACCCGCGCTCCTTTTCCCGGACCACGCCGAGGGCCGTAAGCAGCGGTGAGGCGATCATCAGCGAAAACATCACGAGCCCGGGAGCCATGGACCAGATGCTTTTCACCGCTTGGTTGTAGAGATAGCGGACCTCCAGTTGGACCGGTTGGAGGAGGTCCCGGGCGCGGGCCCGCGTGAGCCCCCTGGTCCGAGCCACGTGATCGACCAACAGCTCCTGGCTGAACGCGTTGTTGATCGCAAGGACATACCCCTTGGTGATATCGCCTCGAAGCGGAAAGGTGCCGTCGATCAGGGTCTGGATCTCGACGGACCGACTCGACCGGAGGCGTTCCTGGAACTGCTCGGGAATCACGATGGCGGCCCGGATCTCCGCACGAGCCAGTAACTCCTCCACCTCCCGGAGGCTCCCCGCATAGCCCTTGAAATCGAAGTACCGGGACTCGATGAATCGGGAGGAATAGTCGCGGCTCAGAGCGGACCGGTCCCGATCGACGACCGCAAAAGGGATGTTCTCAACGTCGAGGACAAGCCCGTACCCGAAGACGACCATCCAGATCACCGGCACCAGAAACGCCAGGGACAGGAACATGCGGTCCCGGGTCGTCTCCCGCCACTCTTTGGATGCCACGGCGACGATGCGATGGAGATTCATACCTGAACCTCCAGACTATCCGGTCTCCCTCTCCGCTCCAGCGCCATAATGCGGTACACGAACACGTCTTCCAGGCTGAGCGGACGGCGGCGAATTGCCCGCACCGTCAGCCCCGAAGAGGCCAGGGCCTGCATGATGCGCACCTCGTCCCAATCAGGCCGAGCGGACAGCAGGTGGAGCCGAGTCCCGAAGAGGGAGACGTCTGGAAAGCCCATCCGTTCGAGTTGTGTCAGCGCCGGGCCAGGTTGGTTGGTGACAATTTCGAGCATGTTCCCCACCTCCGACTCGACTGCCCTTTTCATGTCTGCCGGAGATCCCTCCGAAACCACTCGCCCGCCATGCATCAGAGCCAAGTGGTCGCAATGTTCGGCCTCGCTGAGGTAGTGAGTAGTGATGAGAAGCGCCACACCCTCCTCCCGGGAAAGACGGGACAAGATGTCCCAGAATTTTCGCCGACCGATCGGATCCACACCGGAGGTCGGTTCATCCAGAAACAATACCCGCGGCCGATGCACCAGCGCGCAGCCCAAGGCCAAACGCTGACGCACCCCCATGGGGAGCCCCCCGACCAGGTCGGTCTCGTATCCGCGCAGTCCCGCGAGATCGAGAAGTTCCTGGACCCGGCGGAACGTTTCCCGCTTGCCCAGCCCATAAATCCCGGCAAACAGCCGAATGTTGTCCAGGACGGTCAGATCGACGTACAAGGAGAAGGCCTGGGACATGTACCCGATCCGCTCTTTGATGGCCCCCGCCGCGCGACCCATATCGGCCCCTGCGACCCGACCTGCCCCCGCGCTCGGGGGAAGAATTCCCGTCAGCATTTTGATGACGGTGGTCTTTCCGGCACCGTTCGCCCCAAGCAGCCCGAAGATCTCGCCTTGTTTCACCTGGAAGCTGACCCGATCCACCGCACGGAACGAATCAAAATCGCGGACGAGGTCCTTGGCCTCGATGGCCAGGCTGTCACGGAATACCGGGCCACACTGCCCGTTCGGACCAACGGAAGCGACAGGACCGTGCGCGGGCTCCTGAGACAGAGGCCTCTCGACCTTGGTGGCGTCGGACTGCTGGGCAGGTTGCTGGGCGTTCTGCTGAAGCAGCAGCGCTACGAAGACGTCTTCAAGTTGGGGGTCATCAGTTTCCACGTTGTTGGCATGCATCTCGGACAGGCTAGTTTGGACGCATTGCATGGCACAGTCCGGGTCCGTCTCTTCGGCGAACACGTGGAGCAGCGGTCC
>JBFFYZ010000198.1:0-4656 GCA_041568895.1 Nitrospiraceae bacterium | reverse complement strand
GAAGCTGTCGGCCTCGGGAAAACGGCAGCAGACCTCACAAGTCAGACAGACGCGGCTCGGCACTACCTGCGGCAGCGGAGTCATCGGGATCAAGGGGAGAGATTTGGAGGCCGGCTCCGTGGACATGCCCCGCCATGATACGATGCCCCGGCTGGGGAGGCAAGGAAAGGGCGGGAACAGGGCACTGAGCCGATCTTGGTCCCGAAAGGCCCTATAATAAGGAGAAACTCCGGCCCGTTCCCCGATGCGGGGAGCCGGGCTTAGGCGGAAAGACGGCCCTCATGCCGCAACCTCAGGCGTACCGTCCACTCGTGATTGCGCATCGCGGCGCCTCAGGCATCGCGCCGGAAAACACCCTCCTCGCGGTGGCCACGGCAATCACGTTGGGCGCCGATATGGCGGAGGTGGACCTGCAGCTCTCCCGGGACGGCCACCTGGTCCTGTTCCACGACCCCGCGCTCGGACGCACCACCCGCGTCGCTAGTCCTCATTGCCTCGCAGGCTCCAGAAGGCGACCTGCGGTCCGCCTGGCGGATCTGACGCTGGAGGAGATCAAAACATTGGATGCCGGCTCCTGGTTCGCGCCGGCTTTTGCCGGTCTGGCAATCCCCACGCTCATCGAGCTCCTGGAACAATGTGCGGGACGTCTCGGCCTCAATCTGGAGCTCAAGGTCTCCGGGACAGGGCCATCGACACAGGCGCGGGAACAGATGGCCGGCGAACTCTGCCGTCTCGTCCGGACCTATCCCGCCCCGGAGTCCCTACTCATCTCCTCCCTGGACCACCAAATACTGGCGAGTGTGCGCGAGCGGGACCCCCGCCTCCGGCTAGGCCTGCTGCTCGAGGGGAAGCAGGGCCAGACGGAGGTGAAAGCCGCTCTGCGCATGGCAAACACGCTCCAAGCCTATTCCCTCCACCTCCCCGCCCGCCTGGCCCGTCCGGCGGTGCTCGCAGCGGTTCAGCAAGAGGGCTATCGGGTCTTCGTGTACACGGTCAACCAGCCGAGCGCGATGCGGCGGATGATCGCCGGAAAGGTGGACGGGATCATGACCGACTACCCGGACCGCCTGACGGCCCTCCTGGATCGATCGCGCTCCCCTAGGCCATAGGCGCCCCTGGCCCCCGTGAACCATGACCCGTCACTCGTCACTCGTCACTTCTCACTTGCCAGGTCCCACTCCGCCCCATTCCCCTTGTCTGCGCGTGAGAGGCCATGTTACGATCCCTTCACTGTGCTACGTACGAGGCCCTGCCAAGCCGGACCTGGGGTGAGGCCGGGAGTCTGTTGAGGTCATTCATGCGTCGAGTCGCGACCCATCCATCAGAGCAGTGTACAGCCCTGTATGGCCAACCTGGCCTGCCCACAGGCCTTCAGACCTGTTCCCCTGCCTCCACGCACCGGATCCCATCCGAGGTCCTGGCTTGAACGTCATGGCCGAATTCCTGGTCACCGAATGAGGGAGGGCCGTTGACACCCGCACGCGATCTGCTCACCCGGGCCGATCAGGAACTCCTCCAGCAACGCTGCCATCGGATTCGAGAGGCTCTGGTGCAGGACGGCCTCTACGATGCGCCGGTCCTGCCGGCAGCCGGCGGGACCGAAGCAGGCGAGACCCGGGCGGGAATGTCCCGATGGCGCATCTCCCCCCACCCGTTTCTTCTCTCTCCCCAGGACCTGGCCTTCTTCCAATCCCTGGGTCCGGCCTTGCTGGCCTTCTACCACGCGCTGAACCGTCTCTACCAGGAGAGCGTCCGGGGCACGCAGCCGGGGTGGGTGCAGGCGTACCTGGACCAAGGGAAACCGGAAGACCTGATCGCGTTCAGCCGGATGAACCGGTTCCGCGACCATCTGCCCGCCGTGATCCGCCCGGACATTATTCCGACCGAGGCCGGCATGGTCATCACGGAGCTGGATTCCGTCCCCGGCGGCATGGGGCTGACCGGCGCCCTCGCGAGAGCCTTTGATCAAGTGAACCATCCACCCTACTCACTAGTGGGAGGCGCCGACGGGATGGTGCAGGGCTTCGCCGCCATGGTTCGTGCCCAGCTTGTTCGTTCAGGAGAGGATCCCGAGAATTCCATCGAGGGATGCCTCGCGATCGTCGTCTCGGAGGAAGCCAAGGACTACCGGCCGGAAATGGAATGGCTGGCGGCCCGGCTTCAAGAACAGGGCCTGGAGACCTATTGCCTGGACCCAAAGGATATTCACTTTACGGAGGACGGACTCTTGGCCTCAACGAAGACCGGGACCCGTCCGGTGGCCCTCCTCTACCGGTTCTTCGAGCTGTTCGATTTGAAAAACGTGCCGAAAGCCGAATTGGTGATGTACGCCGCGAAAAAAGGGCGGGTGAGGGTGACGCCGCCGTTCAAGCCGGCATTGGAAGAGAAGCTCGCCTTTGCCCTGCTTCACCATCCGGTCCTGGCGCCCTTCTGGAAACAGGAGCTGGGCGAGGACACCTTCGTCCGGCTCAGCTCGCTGATGCCCCGCACCTGGGTACTGGACCCGCGTCCGCTTCCGCCCACCGCCGTCATTCCGGATATGCGCGTGGGGAACCGGGCCATCGCCGACTGGCAGGACTTGACGATGGCGAGCCAAAAGGAACGGCGACTGGTGGTCAAGCCCTCCGGGTTCTCCGAGCTGGCCTGGGGCAGCCGGGGCGTCTCGGTGGGGCATGACCTGCCGCAGACCGAATGGGCGGCGGCTTTAGATCACGCGTTGGCCTCGTTCCCGAGGACCCCCTACATCCTCCAGGAGTTCCACAAGGGCCGGCAGTTTGATCTCTCCTATTATAATGAGCGGGCCGGCGAGGTCGTCCCCATGGCCGGCCGGGCGCGCCTCTCCCCCTATTACTTCGTCACCGGAGACCGGGCGGAGTTGGCGGGCATCCTGGCGACGGTTTGCCCGCTGGACAAGAAGCTCCTGCACGGCATGCGCGACGCCATCATGGTCCCGTGCGCGGTTGCACCAGGGGAATCAAAAAGTCAAAAAGTTTGAAAGTCGAAGGGCCTATGATTAGCATGATCCAGAGTTTGCACGGTATGATCGTGACGTGCCAGGACCTGACGACTTGATGGCTATGGACTTGAGGATGTACTGACACGATGACGTTGTATCACGTGAACTGGTGCCCCGAATGCGAGCTGGTCCGGAGCAAGCTCGCCGAACTCGGCCTTTCCTTTGACGAGGTCGTGGTGCCGGATTTTCGCCCATTCCGCAAACAGGTGTACGAGGTCTCGGGGCAATACTATGTCCCCGTGCTGAAGGACGGGGAAAAAATCCTGACCGAGACGCGGGACATCCTGGAGCACTTGGACACACACTACGCAGCAAATAGACCATAGCGGGTACCGAATAGCCCACTGCCTGACCGATCAGCAGAGGTTTCCGAGCTACCGACTATCGCCACTAGCTTAAAGGGGTCATACATGGAGGAATGGAGACGGATACTCGCTGAGAGCGTGATCAAGCCCAAGGATCTGGCCGACCGGCTCGGCATCGAGGCCAAGGAGATCGAAGCCGTCGTAGGCCCCTATCCTATGCGCATTACGCCGACGGTGCTGGGCATGATCAAAGAGAAGGGCGACGCCATCTGGAAGCAGGTGGTGCCCGACGCGGTGGAACTGGAGGATGCAGACGCGCCGGACGATCCCCTCGAGGAGGACCTCGACAGCCCGGTCCCCCATCTCGTGCACCGCTACCCCGACCGGGTGCTGCTGATGGTGACGAACCAATGTCCCATCTACTGCCGGTTCTGCACGCGCAAGCGCCTGGTGGGGAAACCCGGCTTTTTGAAGAAAGGCGAGCTGGATCGGGCCATCGCTTACCTGCGGGCCCATACGGAGGTGCGCGACGTCATCCTGTCCGGAGGAGACCCGCTGCTCCTGCCGGACCATCTCCTGGAGCGCGTGCTGAAGGCGCTGCGGACGATCCCCCACCTGGAGTTGATTCGGATCGGCTCCCGGGTGCCCGGCACACTTCCGCAACGGATCACGCCGAAGCTCTGCGAGATCGTCAAGAAATACCACCCCGTGTACATGAACCTGCACTTCAACCATCCGGACGAGTTGACGCCGGAGGTGAAGGCGGCCTGCGGCATGCTGGCGGACGCGGGGGTCCCGCTCGGCGCGCAAACCGTGCTGTTGAAGGGCGTCAACGACGACCCCGAGGTCATGACGCGGCTGGTCCACCAGTTGCTGTTGGCCCGGGTGAAACCCTATTACCTCTACCAGGCCGACCTGACCAAGGGCACCAACCACTTCCGGACCTCCGTGGAAGCCGGCCTGAACATCATTCGTGCCCTCCAGGGCCACACCAGCGGGATGGCGGTCCCGCACTTCGTGATCGATGCGCCGGGGGGGGGCGGGAAGATTCCGATCCTGCCCGACGATTACCTGGTCCATCTGGACGAGGACGGCGCCGTGCTGAAGAATTACGAGAACAAGACGTTCCACTACCCCCAGCCCCAGAACGGGAACGGGAACGGCAATGGCCATGGCAACGGCAACGGGCATGGCCGGCCCCTGCGGAGGGAGCTGCCGATGGTCGGCGCCCGTTCGAGCATGGCGGCCTGCGGGGACGGAGGTCTGGACGATCGGTGAAACGATCCGCCCGCCGTCAGGGAATTCTGCCGTATCAGCGTTTGCGGCGGCTGATCG
>JBFFYZ010000197.1:0-4665 GCA_041568895.1 Nitrospiraceae bacterium | reverse complement strand
GTGAGTCCCAATCGGGTAAATCAGGAGACGAGGGGTATCTGGAATCGGGAGCCTGGCGAGTGGAAGCCCAGGGGTCAGCGGCCCAGCTGGTGGTAACCCCCCAGCACAGCCTTCCCAGACCCCTGGTTCTGCGGGAGGATGGGACGACGACCTACCTCAACGATGTGGAGATGGCCAAAAAACTGAGCGACCGGTGTCTGTGAGCGTTCACTCCCAAAGCCACGCCCCTCTTCAATGTAAGGCTAGGAGGCAGGCTCGACGGACAAGACCTCCACACGGATTTTCCCCACCAGGTCCACCAGTGGCAGCAGATCCGCCGGCCGGTCCCCGTCGAGCAGCTTGAGGTGCGTCGCGTCCACTCCCACCTGGCCGAACGTCGGATCCACCGGCAGCCAGGCTCCCTGCACATAGCTTTCGGCCCAGGTATGGTAGAAAAAGCCCGCCAACTCCTCCGAGTACACCAACCCGTTCGTCACGCGGGTGGGAATGCCAAGGCTTCTCGCAAACGAAGCGTACAGCCAGGTCAGGCCCTGGCATTCCGCCTTCCGCCCTTCCAGGACATCCAGGGCTGAAAACACATCCACCGGCGTCTGGGTCACCTGGTCCTGAAGCCAGGCCACGAGTTTCTTGACGCGCGGGATGGGGTCTTCTATGTCCGTCACGATCTCCCGCGCCCGGTTCTGGATTTTCGGATCATCGTTCTGAATGGCCGGCGTGGGGGTCAGGTATCGGGTCAGGTCGGTATCGGGAACCTGTCCAGGGTGATTTGTCAACGCGGGATCTGCCGCGTGAATCTGACAGACGGCCTGAACGCGGGAGCCCGACGGCTCCATCCGGCACTCCTGGAGCCTATCGGAAGGCAGCCGGAATGACGGAGGCATGCCCTGGACGGCCACCTGCATTGCGGTCACTTCCCGGGGCCGGGCCACAGGCACATTCGTGCGGACCCGGCTGTATTCCAACAGCACCTCGGACTTGTTCACGCTGGCCCGGGCGAGATAGCTTTTCGCCTGGCGTTCGGTTTCCAGGGTGGAAATCAACAGGCCGTGCCAGGCCATCTCCAGGACCGGTTCCCCGCGGTCATTAATCCAGGTCGTCGAATCCTGGCCCCCCATCGAGGTTTGAATTTCAAAGGCGTGCCCATCATACAGATCGCTTTCCTGATAGGCGGTGATCGTCTGGATGACCGACGCCAACTCCTGGCGCTGGCCGTCGTAGACGAGGTACCGGTATGCCCGACCCACGGCTAGGCCGTGCAGAGTCGGATACAGGGCAAGGGCGCTGGTCGGATAGACCGGGTGTCCTTGGGGGACCGGAAGGACCTCCCGGCTGGCCTTGCCTCCCGTCACCCGGTCCACCACCAGCTGATCACCCTCCACCAGGCCCGCGAGATGAAGTCGGCTTCCATCCAGATCAAAGTCATAGACAAACCGGAGGAGGCGGAGATCCTCGCTGACCCAATCCTGCGCCTTGAGGGTCACGCGCTTCGTCAGCCCAAGAAACCGAAAGGCCAGGAGCGCCTCGGACCGCAGCTCGAACCCGCTGCCCCGCTCTTCCCCCTGAACCATAGCCAGGTGGGTCAGACCGATCTTCTCACCATTAAAGATGATGCCGGTCCAATAGCCCTGATAGGGCCAGGCCTGCAGGGTGTATCGCGGCGGTTCGAGGGGTGCACGGACATCGCGGAAATAGAGGCCCGTGCAGCCCGGCAGCAGCAGGAGAACCAGGGCCATTCCGACCAATCGCGGAGGGAGCCGGCGCCGGTGTGTGAATGAACGATGAGACATCAACCCCTCTCAAAATAGGGTGCGGCGGATACCGGCATTATACGGCCTCTCCCCGGCTGCCTTCTACGAAGCCCCCGCGAGAAGACCTGCAGCCTGTGGCCAGTTTCGCCTTTCGGCCCGTCTGTGATAGAAAGAAGGCCGTCCAAGGGTCCCGGGCCCTGGCATCACCGATGGAATTGTTGATGAGGGAGCCGTCCGCATGACCACTCCGGAATCCTCCGCCGCGTCGAACTTCATTCGGGAGATCGTGGCGGAAGACGTCAAGACCGGCAAACACCAGGGCCGGGTGGCGACCCGTTTTCCCCCTGAGCCGAACGGCTACCTGCACATCGGGCACGCCAAATCCATTTGCCTGAACTTCGGGCTTGCCCAGGACCACCCGGGCGGGACCTGCAACCTCCGGTTCGACGATACCAATCCCACCAAAGAAAGCATGGAGTACGCCGAGGCCATCCAAGCCGACGTGCGCTGGCTGGGCTTTGAGTGGGCCGACCGGTTGTACTATGCCTCTGACTACTTCGAGCAGCTCTACCAGTTCGCCGTGCAGTTGATCACCAAGGGAACGGCCTACGTGGACAGCCTGAGCGCGGATGAGATTCGTGCCTATCGTGGCACCCTGACGGAACCGGGCAAGGACAGCCCCTATCGTACCCGGTCGGTCCGGGAGAACCTGGACCTCTTCGCGCGCATGCGGGCGGGGGAGTTCCCTGACGGCGCGCACGTGCTCCGCGCCAAGATCGACATGGCCTCCCCCAACATCAATCTGCGGGACCCCACCCTTTACCGGATCCGCCACGTCCCCCATTACCGGGCCGGGACGAAGTGGTGCCTCTATCCCACGTACGACTACGCCCATCCCCTGTCAGACGCCATCGAGCGGATCACCCACTCCGTCTGCACCTTGGAGTTCGAGGACCACCGACCGCTCTATGACTGGGTGCTGGACCACGTGGACGTGCCGTCCCATCCCCAGCAAATCGAGTTCGCCCGGCTCAATCTCACGCACACGGTGATGAGCAAACGCAAACTGCTGGACCTGGCCGAGAAGGGCCACGTCGCGGGATGGGATGATCCGCGCATGCCGACGCTCAAGGGCCTGCGCCGACGGGGCTACACGCCGGAGGCAATCCGGGCGTTCTGCGAGCACATCGGCGTGGGAAAACGGGATGCGGTAGTGGAGATGGCTCTGCTCGAGCACTTCATTCGGGAGGACCTGAACCGCCGTGCGCCTCGCGTCATGGCAGTCCTGCGTCCCCTTCGGGTCGTGATCGACAACTTTCCCGAGGGCCGGGTGGAAGAGCTGGAGGCGGTGAATAATCCCGAAGACCCGAGCGCCGGAACGCGGACGGTGCCGTTTTCCCGGGTGATCTATATCGAGCAGGACGACTTCCGCGAGATCCCGCCCAAAAAATTCTATCGTTTGGCGCCGGGTCAAGAAGTCCGGCTCCGGTACGCGTACATCATCAAGTGTGTGGGAGTCGTGAAGGACGAGCGTACCGGCGAGGTCGTCGAAGTGCATTGCACCTACGATCCTGAGACCCGCAGCGGGTCATCCCAGGCCGGCCGGAAGGTGAAAGGGACCTTGCATTGGGTATCCGCCGCCGAGGCCAAGGATGCCGAGGTGCGGTTGTACGACCATCTCTTTCTCCAACCCAACCCCGGCGACCGGCCGGAAGGCGAGGACTATACCGCCTCGCTGAATCCCCACTCGTTGGAGCGACTGCCCGGATGCAAGGTGGAGCCGAGTCTCGCGGACCGGCCGCCGGGCAGCCGGTTTCAGTTCGAGCGCCAAGGTTATTTCTGCGTGGATCCGGATTCCTCGGCCGGCCGGCTCGTCTTCAACCGGACGGTCCCCCTACGCGATACCTGGGCCAAGATCGAGAAAGCGCAGCAGAACGGCTAGCCCCCGCTACCAGGATTCGAGGCGCTTCCACTGCAGGTACAGGACGTACCCGCCCCAGGAAAAGGCGAGCAGCATCAGGACGATGCCCAGATTGTAGGACGCATGGGCGATGGTGTGATCGTACTCCAGCCACCCCATCCAGCCCAGGATCTGCTCCCAGTCGTGGTAGTCCTCGACGTCCTTGCCGGTCACCCCGCCCAGCAGGATCAGCTCCAACGCCCGGGCATCGTTGATGTAGGGCGCCACATCCATGAAGTTTTGGGCCGTCCACCACAGGGCGACCGAGGCGCCGAAGGCATCCCGGTTTTTGAACAGGAATGCCCCCGCACAGATGAGCGGCATGAGGATCTGCCCGAGACTCCCGCCCAGCACCTGGAGAAACCGGCCGAAGGGGGAGAACAAGAGGTGCCCGGCCTCATGGAACGGCGTGTTAATCAGGTGCATGAAGGATTCACCCACATAATTGGTTTCCATGGGCGTGACGATGAATTGCCATCCCCAGCTCAGGAGGATCGCGTAGGCGATCATCCGACCCGCAAAATACAAGGGATTGACGCTCGGCTCGACCGCCAGCAGGAGGCCCCTGACCCATCCCTCCCCTTCCGCTGAAGGGGGTGCCTCCGCCACCAGGGCTGCACCTGCGGTCGGTTCCGCGGCCGCGCGGCTCTGCGCCGCGCGGTACTTCTCGAAGACGATCCCGCACTTCAGGCAATCCGCCCGATCCTCCGGCTGATCGAACTGGCATTTCGGGCAGATCATACCAAGAAGACCAGAGCGTGATGAGGGGACCGCTTGATCATTTGTCACCACTCTGCCCGCCCAGCACACACCAGACCCGGCGGTTTCCGGATTTCTGATCGGTGAACGCCTCCCCGCTGAAAAAGCTCACCAGCCAGGCGACGATCTCGTCGGTAGGAGAGGGCGTGGCGGTCCAATAAATGGCCGACTTGATGCCGGAAAAAGGGTGGCCCTGGG
>JBFFYZ010000196.1:0-4680 GCA_041568895.1 Nitrospiraceae bacterium | reverse complement strand
GACCGGACCCGAGACGGTGGAGCATTACAACCTTCAGCGGAGCATGGACGTCCTGATCAACGTGGACGGCAATGATTTGGGTCGCGTGGCCAAAGCCGTGGAAAAGGCGGTGGCCGGCGTTACCCTCCCGAAGGAGGTGCGGGTGCTCATTAAAGGCGAAGCCGATAGCATGCGAGCGGCCCTCCGGGGCTTCGGCGGAGCCTTGCCCTTGGCGATCCTGCTCGTGTACCTGGTCATGGTCGGACTGTTCCGATCGTTCCTGGACCCGCTGGTCATCCTGGGAGCGGTACCCCTGGGGTTTATCGGAGTGATCTGGATGCTCCTCCTGACCGATACGTCCGTGAACGTCGAATCGCTGATCGGCTCCTTGATGATGGTGGGCATCGTGGTGGCCAACAGCGTCTTGCTGGTTGACTTTGCGAACCGACTCCTCAAGGAGGGCACGCCGACCGAGGAGGCTGTGGTGGAGGCCGGCCGGTTGCGCATCCGGCCGATTCTGATGACTGCTTTGGCGACAGTGTTGGGGCTGACCCCCATGGCCCTGGGCCTGGGGGAGGGAAGCGAGATGAACGCCCCGCTGGCCCGGGCGGTCATCGGCGGGTTGCTCGTCGGCACTCCCATCACACTCCTCGTCATTCCGGTACTCCACGCCCTGGCTCGCCGCAGACACTTGCCGGAAGCCGGCATCGAGCGTTTTGGTTGAACAGGCCTGTAGGAAGATCACCATGGTGAGAAGCCCAGCCATGTTCCGAAATCTGCTGCTGGCCGGCCTGGCCGGGATCGCCCTGATCATCGGCCTGGTGCTGGTCCTTCGGGAACAGCCCCCCGATTCCCCCGCGGCGTTGAACCAGACCGTCCAGGAGAACGGTCAGACGCCGAAGAACGTTCCGGGGACGGCCGTCCAGATCCTCAAACCGCAGCGACGGGACCTGGTGCGGACCCTGACCCTCTCCGCCAATGTGTCTCCCTGGCACCAGGCCACCCTGTACGCCAAAGTCCCGGGATACCTGAAATGGATGGGGTTCGATAAAGGCGACCAGGTACAAAAAGGCCAGGTGCTGGCGGAGATCGACGCGCCGGAGGTGGAGCAGCAGTACCGGAAGGCCGAGGCGGATTATAAGATCAAACAGGTGACCTTCCAGCGCCTCTACAACGTCTGGAAGGAGGATCCGGACGTGATCGCCAAGCAGGATGTGGACGTGGCGAAGGCAGAAGCCGAGGGGGCCAGACATAACCGGGACGATCGTCGCACGATGCTCGGGTATACCAAGGTGTATGCCCCGTTTTCGGGCGTGATCACCGCCAGGTTTGCCGATCCCGGCGCCCTCATTCAGGCCGCCACGGGCTCCGCCGCGCAGGCCGCGCCGCTGTACACGGTCATGGATCTAAACACGGTGCGGGTCTACGTCGCGGTGCCTCAGGAGGCGGCACTCCTCGCTTTGCCAGGAGTTCCGGCCATCGTGACCGCCAGGGAATTGCCGGGCCAGCAACTTCGAGGCACCATCACGAGGACCAGCAAAGCCTTGGATCCCACCACCAGAACCCTTCTCGTCGAGGTGGACCTACCCAACCCCGAGCATCGTCTGCGACCCGGCATGTTCATCTCGGTGACCCTGGTCCTCAAGGAACACAAGCAGGCTCTCGCGCTCCCACCCGCCGCCCTGATCCCGGAAGGCACCGGCAAAGCCGTGTTCGTCGTCGAGCGGGACCGGGCCCGGAAAATGCCCGTGACGACCGGCCTGGACGACGGGGTCTGGGTGGAAATCACCGCCGGCCTCATGGAGGACTTGGATGTGGTGGTGGTGGGCAAGACCGGCCTCAGCGACGGGCAGCCCGTTCAGGCCACTCCCTATAAGCTTCCTGTCGGAAAACCAGCCAGCCAAAAATACTGAAAGGAGAATCGAAGATGCGACCGCATGCCTGTTCCCCTGCAGGTGCCCTCTTCGTCTGCGTCCTCATGGGCCTGTGCCTTACGCTGACCAGTCCGAGTCAGGCCCAACCGAAATCCTCCCCCCCAGCGGAGACCCAAACCAAACCGATCCAAGGGCGGTTCCTGGGATTGAAGCAGGCCATCGAGCTGGCCCTGGAACAGCACCCCCTGCTCCAAGTCGCGGACGCCAACCTCAAGGCCGCGGAAGCGCGCACCAAACAGACCGAATCCTTGTATTTCCCCCAGGTGTACGCCGATTTTGCCACTGCGGCCGGCGTCGGCGGCATCAATCCCCGCTTCGTGACCCCGGCGGGGTCCATGCTCAGAAAAAATTTGAGTCAGTATACGGGCGGCGTGATCGCCAATCAGCGCTTGTATGACTTCGGGTTCACCAGCGACCTCGTGGAGACGTCGGACCTCGCCGCGAGAGCCCAGGCCCAGGACGTGACCGCCCAACGTGCCCTGGTCCTGTTGAACGTGCAACGCGCGTATCTCACCAGCCTGAAGCAACGCCAGTTGGTGCAAATTGCCGAAGAGACGGTCAGGGAGCGAGGCATCATCAAATCGCAGGTGGAAAAACTGTACCGACAACAGCTCAAAGCTAAACTGGACCTGGACCTGGTCCAAGTGGAACTGACCAATGCCGAATCAGCCCTGGTGAAAGCGCGCAACCAGGTCAAGGCCAGCTTTGCACAACTCAACAGGGCCATGGGCATTGCCGGCCCGGACGATTACGTCCTCGAGGACATCCCGGTGGAGGTGCAGCCACGGGCCACCTTGGAGCAACACATTCAAGACAGCCTGTCCCACCCTGAGCTTCGACGGGCCAAGGAGCTGGCCCGTTCCGCAGAGGCCCGCCTCCGGGCCACTAAAAAGCAGTATCTTCCCACCGTCAACGCGATCGCCAGCGCCGGGGACTACGAGGTCTTCGATACGGACCGTGGTGAACGGACCGGCGGATGGTGGGCGGCCAGCGCGGTCGTCTCCGTCCCGCTCTTCACGGGCGGGCTCATCGACAACCAAGTCCGGGAGGCCACCGCCCAGCAGGCGGCCGCCCAGGCCAGCACGGTCCAAATCGAGCAGGCGCTCACCCAGCAGGTCACGAACGCCTACCTGGACACCCTCACGTTTGCCCAGCAAATCAAGCTCACGGAAGAATTGGTGGTGACCGCCCAGGATGCCCTCCGGTTGGCGCAACAGCGGTACAAGCTCGGCCTGAGCTCCATCGTGGAGGTCACCCAGTCTCAAGTGGCGGTCACGTCGTCCAAGACCAAGCTGGCTGAAGCCCGTTACGACTACAAGATTGCCGAAGTAACCCTGGCCTACACGGCCAGCCTTCCGGTAGGCTTGGAATAGAGGGCTGCCTTTCGAGGGGGTAGGATTCGACCTGCGGGGTGAGAGTGGTTCTGGCGCCGATCATTGGAGCGGGATCGTCCGGCCGGGTTAGAGATTCGGATTCATGGGAAGAGCCAGCGTGAAATACCTGCCCCGCTCTTCATAGAGCAGTCGTTTGTCGAGCAGACCGCCCAACACCCGTTCGAGGGCGGCATCATCCTGGGTGTGGCCCCGTTCCACATTCCGCACACCGGCCGAGATTTGCTCGAGGGATTTCGGCGACTCGTTACAAAACTCGATGATGAAGGCGGCCGCCCCGTCAAATCGTTCGTGGGTCGGCGCCCCCCTTCCGCGCCCGTCGTACACGGTCACGTAGCTCATGGCTTTCGAGTAGAACAAGAACGGCTTGTCCCCCGAGGCGTGCCGCCGCTGCCAGTCCCGCACCAGTTGTTGCAATTCGTCGTAGAGCCCCGGCTCCACCCGCCAGTCCAACTCATACTCGAAGTCGTAGGCAATCTTGGTCAGATCCACGACGTCCGGGTTGTAGACGTACTCGTAGGCGAGTCCCGGCCCGGTAATTCGAAGGCCGTACTTCTCCGGCCACTTGAAGTACGGACTGAACCGTTCCAGCCAGAACTTCCCCGTGGACTCCGGGGGTTGAAAATGGAGAATGGACGGGATGATGCGGATCTGCCGCCGGTAGTCCTCATCGGTTTCGCCGGGAAATCCCAGCAGGATGTTCCAGGACACGTGGATCTGGTAATAGGCGCTCCATTTCAGGCATTGGAGGTTCTGGATGGGGGTGACCCCCTTGTCCATCTCCTTAAGCTGGACCGCGGAGAGGCTCTCGATGCCCGGCTGCATGGATTTGACCCCACCGTGGGCAAGGGTCTGGATCTGCGCTTTGCCCAGGTTGCTCTTGGTTTCGATAAAGACGTCGAAGTCCACATGTTCCGCGGCAAACCGGCCGAACAACTGGTCGATGTATTTCATGTCGATGATATTGTCCACAAACCGGAATCGCTGGCAGTTGTACCGACTCGAGAGACTGTCCAGTTCGCGGGAGACCTGGTCTGGCGCCTTCGCCCGAAAAAGCATGGCCTGGGCGTTAAGCCCGCAAAACGTGCAATGGTGCTTCTCGCCCCACCAACACCCGCGGGAGCCCTCGTACAGGAGGATCCGGTCCAACCCTCTGGATGGCCCAGCCCCGAGAGCCTCGACCTGATCGAAATAATCCTGATAATCCGGCGGCCCCATCCGCTCGAATTCCGAAAACAACCGGGAGTTGGGGGTGAACCGGACCTGGCCCTCCTGGCGGGAAGCCGCCCCCGGAGGGGCTGGCCCGTCTTGGTTCGTGAGAATCTTCTCGACCAGGGGTAAAAAGACCTCTTCCCCTTCGCCGACCACCACATAAT
>JBFFYZ010000195.1:0-4703 GCA_041568895.1 Nitrospiraceae bacterium | reverse complement strand
GTCGATCAACGGGTTCACCGGCGCCGTGTACGCCGGGGACATCCCGGTCGTGGAGTCCGAGGTGATCCAGGTCATCCAGGGGAAACTCAATCCCCAAGCCTCAGAGAAATACCGCTACTTCAACATCCTGATCACCTGGGCGGATCAATTCAAGAGGCTCCGCGTCCGGGCCAACGCCGACATTCCGGAACAGGCCCGGATCGCCAGGGGGTTCGGGGCCCAGGGCATCGGGCTGTGCCGCACGGAGCATATGTTCTTTGCCGATGATCGGGTGCCCATCATGCAGCAGATGATCCTGGCGCGGACCCGCGAAGAGCGCGAGGGGTTTTTAGCCCGCCTGCTGCCGCTCCAGAAGCAGGATTTCATCGGGCTGTACCGGGAGATGAAGGGTTATCCGGTCACCATCCGGCTGCTGGACCCGCCGCTCCACGAGTTTCTGCCGAAGCGGGAAGATTTGATGGTCGAGATCGCCCGGTTGGAAATGACCGGAGGGGACCGCGCGCTGGTGGAGGAAAAGCGGCGCCTCCTGGAGCGCGTGGAAGAGCTGCACGAGTTCAACCCCATGCTGGGTTTGCGGGGCTGCCGGTTGGGCATCACCATGCCGGAGATCACCCGGACGCAGGTGCAGGCCATTATCGAAGCCGCCTGCGAAATGGCCCGCGAGGGCAACAAGGTCGTCCCCGAGATCATGATCCCCCTGGTCGGGATGGTCTCCGAAATGAAGGCCCAAAAGGACCTTATCCGCGAGGTCGCGGACGAAACCATGAAGAAGCATGGCGTGAAGCTGTCCTACCTCGTCGGCACGATGATCGAGCTGCCGCGGGCCGCGGTGACGGCCCGGCGCATCGCCGAGGAGGCGGAATTCTTTTCCTTCGGCACGAACGACCTGACCCAAACCACCTTCGGCTTTTCCCGCGACGATACGGCCAAGTTCGTCAACTTTTACATGCGGCGGCAGGATTCCTGCCCGCTGTGCTTGAGCGGAAACGTGGACTGGAAGGAGATGAAGTGCCGGAGTTGCGGCGCGACCATCAAAAAGAAGCCCCACAACATCCTCGACGCCGATCCGTTTGCGGTGCTGGACCGGGAGGGCGTCGGGTCCTTGATGCAATGGGCGATCAAGGAGGGCCGCGCGACCCGTCCGACCATCAAGTTGGGCATCTGCGGCGAGCATGGGGGCGATCCGAGTTCGATCGAGTTTTGCCACCAGCTGGGATTGGATTACGTAAGCTGCTCACCCTATCGGGTGGCCATTGCCCGGTTGGCGGCCGCCCAAGCCGCCCTCTCCGGCGCCCAGGGGGAAGGGGCCGCGGCCAAGGCCGCCCGGCGGACGGCCCGGTCCCATCGGGGAGCGTCGTCGCGCCGCAAGACCGGACGGTCACGGCCCCGCGCCTCCCGGAAGGCGCGGTGAAGACGTCCGACCTCGATGCCAAGTACATGGCCCTGGCCTTGCGCCTGGCCGCCAAGGGCCGGGGGAGGACGAGTCCCAACCCCATGGTCGGAGCCGTGGTGGTCTCCGGCCGGCAGGATCAACGGGGCTCCCAGATCCTCGGCCGGGGATTTCATCGGCAGGTGGGGGGGGACCACGCCGAAGTGTATGCGCTCCGGGCCGCCGGCGCCCGCGCCCGCGGAGCCACCCTCTACGTCACGCTGGAACCCTGCGCCCACCTGAACAAACGCACCCCTCCCTGCGTGCCGCTGATTCAGGCCGCCGGGATCAGACGGGTCGTGGTCGCCATGCGGGATCCCAATCCCCTGGTCCGTGGACGGGGAATCGCCCGCTTGCGGCGGGCCGGGATCCGGGTGGAGATCGGCTGTCTCGGCGAGGAAGCCGCGCGGCTGAACGAACAGTACTGCTACTGGATCACCACGGGAAACCCGTTCGTGGTGCTCAAGGCCGCCGTGACCCTCGACGGAAAGATCGCGACCGGGCAGGGGGACTCCCGATGGATTACCGGCGTGACCGCCCGGCAGCATGCGCACCGCCTCCGTAGTCGCATGGATGCCGTCCTGGTGGGCATCGGGACGGTGTTGCAAGACGATCCCCGCTTGACCGCACGCCTTCTTGAAACCCGTGAATCCCGATCGGCCCGGTTGCTGCCCCACCAACCCTTCCGGGTGGTGGTGGATAGCCGGCTGCGCATGACTCCGACCGCCAAGATGCTGCGCGTGGCGCCCCGCGCCAAGGCGGTGGTCGTGACGACGGCCCGGGCCCCCAGGGCCCGCATCGACCGGCTGCGCAAAGCCGGGGTGACGGTGCTGCTCTGCTCCGCTCAACGGGGCCGGGTGTCGCTGCCCGCTTGTCTCCGTCTCCTGGGACGAATGGGAGTGACCGGTCTGCTCATCGAAGGGGGCAGTGAAGTGAACGCGTCGGCCCTTCAGGCCGGGCTGGTCAACCGTCTATGTCTCTACGTCGCCCCGCGTCTGTTGGGGGGCCGCGACGCAAAAAGCCTGATCGGAGGCCGGTCGCCCCGCCGGATGCACGCGGCGGTTCCCCTCGGTGGGGTGCGATTCCAGCGTCTCGGGGAGGACTGGCTGATCGAAGCGGCGGTGAAACCAGGCCGGTCTTAGCCATCCCCTTTTTCCCGAACGACTCAAAATTACACGCCTTTTCGATGCACCTGCCGAAAAGGCTCCCCCCTTTATCTTTCCCTAACTTGTTGGAAACAGGGTCTTCTTCGAGGATGGGTTAAGGGCACTGGTCTTGCTCCGTCCTTGGGCCCATGGGAAAGACCCTCGAACCACTCCGACATCAGGGACCGGTTCCGCTCGTTCCTGCTTCCACTCCCGAAAAGCTGCTGACCCAGCTGCACGAGGCGCTTCAGGCCCGGGGTGACGGCACCGTTGAGCATGCGGAGCGGGTCATCCATTATGCAATGACCCTGGGCCGCCTCCTGAAGCTGTCTCCTGAAGAGTTGGTCACGCTGAAGCTGGGCGTGTCCCTGCACGATATCGGCAAGCTCTGCGTCCCGGACCATATCCTGCAGAAACCCGGCGCCCTGTCCAAGGCCGAATGGGCGATGATCAAACAGCACCCGTCGCTCGGGTACGCTCTGATCAGCGAGATGCCGTCCCTGTACGCCGCCGCCCGGATCGTCCTGACCCACCATGAGTGGTATGACGGGACCGGGTATCCCTCTCGACTCAAAGGACAGCAAATTCCCCTGACGACCCGAATCTGTTCCGTCGCAGATACCCTCGATGCGCTGACCTCCAAACGGCCCTATCGCGAGCCCGTCACGGTGGCCGAAGCCTATCGCGAGATCTGGTCGGAGTGTCGGACCCATTTCGATCCGCTGGTCGTGGAGGCGCTGATGTCGATCCATCATGACGATTGGGCGCTTCCGCAGATCCTGCTCCTGGGGAACAAAGCCTAGACCGTCTTCCTCTGTTCGTACTCCCTCACGTCGCCTTCCCTCACGACCGCGCGCGGATCTTTTGACAACTTTTCAGGAAAGATGATACCGTTCACCGGTGAACGATCGTGGCTGTGCCGCTCAGGTGACCCGCCGTCTTTCTTCGAGGTGGTTCTCGTTCCTGCCCGCCCTCCTGCACGTCGCCGTCCTGATCCTGCTCTGGGACGGTGGCCTTGCGGTCCTCGCCGCGGCCAAACCAGGCTCCGACATGCCCCCGCTTCCGGCCCTCGTCCGGGAGTTTCTCGACGCCGAGGAGGCCGCCCAAGCCGAGGCCCTGTTGGCTCAGATTCTCAAGGATCCCCAGGCCACCGTGGGGACCGTGCAGGCCCTTCTTCAGAACAGCCGGGCCTTTGGTGACGAACCCGTCGGGCTGCAGCGGAGCCTGCCCGTGCAGGTGGAGAGCCACACCTATCGGTTCGGGCTCTACGTGCCCGTCTCCTATCGTCCCACGCACGACTACGGGCTCGTGGTGTGCTTGCACGGCGCCGGCTTCACCGGCGATGCCTATCTGGAGCGGTGGCAGGCCCGCCTGGGCGAAGAGTTCCTCCTGGCCTGTCCGACGCTGCTGCAGGGAAACTGGTGGACCCGCACTGCGGAACAACTGGTGCTGGCGACGTTCCGGACGGTTATGGACCGCTATCGGGTGGATCCGGACCGTGTCATTCTGACCGGGATGTCCAACGGCGTCATCGGCAGCCTCCTGATCGGCATCCACCACGCGCCCCTGTTCGCCGGTATCTCGCCGATGGCCGGCGGCATCGACGACGTCTTGTTTCCATTTCTGGAAAATTTCCGGAACACCCCGCTCTATCTGATCCATGGCCTCCAGGATCAGGTCATGCCGGTTGAACTAAGCCGCGACATCGCCAAGGAACTGACCAGGCTGAAGTATCCCTTTATCTATCGCGAGCACGACCACGTGCATCCCCTGGCCGGCGGCCATTTCTTTCCTCGGGAGGAATTGCCGGCTCTGGTGCGATGGTTCGGGACGCTCCGCCGGGACCCCTTGCCCAAACACCTGACGGTCGTGCGCGATGCCTCCCACCTGACCCCCTTCAGTTGGGTGCGTATTGACGCCACCGACCGGATTGCCGCGTTCAGCGAATTGCTCATGGACAGCCGGGACGAAACCCTCGCGAACCGGGTCTATGCCAGGTTGAGCGCCGACATCGTGGGACCGAATCGGATCGAGGTCCGCACGCAAAGGGTGCGGCGGTACAGCCTGTTTTTGAACCAACGCCTGGTCGATCTGACCCAACCGGTCACGGTGCTCACCAACGGCCGCGT
>JBFFYZ010000194.1:0-4707 GCA_041568895.1 Nitrospiraceae bacterium | reverse complement strand
GTGAACCGCAAGCTCAAGGAAAAAGACCGGGAACTTGAAACAATCAACGCCCAATTGAACGCCGTGCGGGCACGGATGGCAGACCGGCGAGCCTCCATTCTAACCAGACTCCGGGTTCAATATATGGAAGGGCGGTTCGGCTATCTCAAGGCTCTGCTTGCGGCCGAGAGTTACTCGGATTTCCTGCGGCGCTTCCAGTATCTTTCGGCCGTCTCCGAACGGGAGTATGATCTTCTCAGTGGGTACCGGAAGGACAAGGAGCATTTGGAGCAGGTCGAGCGCCAACGGGAAGAGGCCCGGAACGAGATGCTGGTCTTTAAAAAGAACACCGAAAGAAAACTGGAGGAGATCCACGGACTTAAGCGGGAAAAACGCGTCTACCTCGCCAGCATCATTCAAGAAAAGGAATCCTATGACCGGACAGTGGCCGAGCTGGAGCGGTCGGCCTCCCGAGTGGATTCGCTCTTAAAGGACCTGGAGCAGCGGCGGAAAGCGGCGGCCAGTCGCCCCGCGACGTTGCCCGAGGGCGCTCCCCCGTCGAAAGGGCTGCTGCGGTGGCCGGCTGAGGGCGAGGTGGTATCGTTTTTCGGGCGACAAAAACATCCCAATTTTGAGACCTATATTCAGCGAAAGGGCATTGAAATTCGGACCCAGGAGGGCAGTTCCATCCGGGCGGTGATGCCCGGAGGCGTGGTGTATGCGGACTGGCTCAAAGGATACGGGTTGGTGGTGATCCTCGACCATGGCAACGGATTTTTTTCGCTTTATGCCCATGCCTCCAAGCTACTGGTCAAGGTCGGTGAGCAGGTCCAGACGGGATACATCATCGGCGAAACGGGGGATACGGGGTTAACCGGCGAGAGCATGCTCTATTTCGAACTGCGGCAGGGGTCGGACCCGGTTGACCCTCTGACCTACCTGGCAAAACGGCCGTGACACATAACGGAAAGGAACAAGGGATCATGGAACAGGAACGTCGTCACCGATCATGGTACCTGGGGCCGGTTATCCTGGTTACCCTCTTGGCCGGGGTGTTGATTGGAAAGGGCACCGAACTCACCGGCCACGCGACCGAGACCTATGAGGAACTGAAAACCTTCTCCGAAGTGCTGACCCAGGTCCAAAAGCATTACGTGGAAGAAGTGAAGCCCAAGGACCTGATCCAGGGAGCCATTCGAGGCATGCTCGCGACCCTGGACCCCCATTCCGCCTACATGACTCCCGAGATGTACAAGGAAATCCAGGTGGAAACGAAGGGTGAGTTCGGCGGGGTGGGCATTCAGATCGGGATCAAGGAGAATCGTTTGGCCGTGATTGCACCCATCGAGGGGACTCCGGCCCACCGCGCCGGCATCCAGGCAGGGGATTACATTACGAAGGTGAATGAGGACGCAACCAAAGACCTCTCCTTGATGGATGCCGTCCAGAAGATGCGGGGGCCGAAAGGCACGAAGGTGAGTCTGACGATCGAGCGCGAGGGTGAATCCACCCCGCTGGTGTTCACCTTGATCCGGGACATTATCAAAATCGAGAGCGTGCGATCGAAACTCATCGAAGACAAGATCGGATACGTGCGGCTCACCCAGTTTCAGGAGTCGACCGCGAAGGATCTCGGTCGCGAGCTCAAGCAGCTCCGCGAACAGAAAGTCCAGTCCATCATTCTGGATCTTCGCAACAATCCCGGCGGCCTGCTGACCTCGGCGGTAGAAGTCTCCGAACAGTTTCTGGGGCCCGGCAAGCTGATCGTGTCCATCAAAGGCCGGGACGGGAAAAAAGACGACTACATGTCCCGCTCCAAGGGCCAACCCGACGAATATACGATGATCGTGCTCGTCAACGAGGGGTCGGCGAGTGCCTCGGAAATCGTCGCGGGAGCGCTGCAGGATTGGGGCCGCGGGGTCGTGATCGGGGCGACGACCTTCGGGAAGGGCTCGGTGCAGACGATCCTGCCCCTGGCGGACGGGTCCGGCCTTCGGCTCACCACGGCCAAGTATTACACGCCGAAGGGGCGGTCTATCCAGTCGACCGGCATCGCGCCCGACATCCTTGTGAAGCCCAAGGCAACGACCGTCGCCAAATTGACGGACAAGGAGGCGAACGACCGGGGCGCCAAACTAAAAGAGTCGGTCCCTCCGGGGGGCGGCCAACCAGGCGAGGAAGTCAGCTCCAAGGGCGGGTCCTCTCCAAAGGACGTCAGCGGGGAGGGCGGTCTGGAAGACGACCTGCAACTCCAGAAAGCCGTGGAGCTGTTGAAGACCTGGAGAATCTTTAAGGAATTGCGCCCGCTCTGAACGGGAGGGGAAGAGCCGGACATTGGCGCCAGGGGGTAACGGGAGCCGGCCTTTTACAGATTGAGGACCATGGCCGTGGTGGTCTTGGTGACGCCGTCCACGCCCCGAATACGGGACAAGATGAGCTCACTCAGTTGCTCCAGGGTCTGGGCTTCAATGTGGACGATCAGATCGTAGGGACCACTGACCGTATAGACCGACTTGACCCCTTCCAGTCTGGTGATGGTCTTGTGCGCGCTTTTCGTGTGGTCGCCGGTGACGTCGATCAGGACAAAGGCCGAAACGGCCATCGCGATTCTCCTTCCCGAACGGTGTAGCAATCCCTGAGGCGCGCCAACCTAGCAAACCGGCCTTGCGCAAGTCAAGGCGCCGGGCTCTCTTTTTGTCGCGCCTGAATCGCCTCCAGCAACACCTCTTCAGAAACGGTCAGTCCAGGGAGCGTGCGTAACAGATGCGTGCGAACCAGCGCCTCCAGATCGGGCAGATTTCGGATACCCAGCCGATGGTAGAGGTAGTGGATCACCGGCTCGGTCATTCCCGGAAGGGTCGTCCAGCTTGCCAACTCAGGAGGGACCGGGGTTTTGAGTTCTTCATGGGACCGGATCTTGCCGGTTTCAAGGAATTCCTGAATCTTGGCGGACAGCTCACGGCCGATCCCCGGAATGGTGAGCAGAGCACCCCGGTGAGCGATCCCCGCAATGTCTTCCTCCAAACTTGCGACCGAATCGGCGGCGCGGCGGTAGGCCCGGATGCGGTGCGGATTGGCACGGCGGAGAGCCAGTAAGTCGGCTATTTCCCGAAACGTTCGGGCCAGGGTGTGGTTACTGTCCGGCATGTGGGTTCAACGGAATGGGGCTGGTCATAAGACCCTGGCTGACGTTCTTGATCGGGGGTATGATACTACCATAATGTGGGGATGTTGAAGG
This sequence comes from Nitrospiraceae bacterium, assembly GCA_041568895.1. GTDB lineage: Bacteria > Nitrospirota > Nitrospiria > Nitrospirales > Nitrospiraceae > JBFFYZ01. The sequence continues at coordinate 1,490 of JBFFYZ010000194.1, read as the reverse complement.
GGAGGCCAGGCTCCAAGGGCCTTGATTGACAATGGGTTGCGTGGTTTCATAGGATGATTCCTAAGCCGGCCTGGCTTGGAGCGTTGATGTTGATAAGGAGACCGGCGATTTGGAAGTGAGGCAGGAAAGGCCAAGAGCCATGACGGCGCCGATGAACATTCAGGTCAACGGAGAGCCCCGCACCGCCGAGACCGGAAGCACTGTGGGAGACTTGCTTCGGGAATTGGATATACGGCCAGACCGGGTGGCCGTCGAATTGAACTCCCAAATCCTGGATCGGCAAGAGTTGGGACAACGCGGCTTGCACGAAGGCGACCGTATCGAAATCATCGGGTTTATCGGAGGGGGCGCGGGCATCAAGGAGGCGTCCCCGACCGTAAGCCCAAACCTTTGAGGATATTGTAGGTGGGCCCCATGGGAACTACGACGAATACTGATCGGTTGGTCATCGCCGGACGCGAATTCAAGTCCCGCCTGTGGGTCGGGACGGGGAAATACAAGGACTTTATCGAGACCCAGAAAGCCATCGAGGCCTCGGGAGCCGATGTCGTCACAGTGGCCGTTCGGCGGGTCAACATCACCGACCGCACCAAAGAAAACCTCCTGGACTACCTGAATCCCAAGAAGTACCACATCCTCCCGAATACAGCGGGCTGCTATACCGTCGAGGATGCGTTGCGCTATGCCCGGCTGGCCCGGGCTGCCGGCGTGTCCGATTTGGTCAAGTTGGAGGTGCTCGGAGACGAACGGACGCTCTTTCCCGACACCGCGGGGCTCATCGAGGCCGCCAAGATCTTGGTGAAAGAGGGCTTCATCGTGCTGCCCTATACCAATGATGATCCGATCGTGGCCCAAAAACTGGTAGATATCGGGTGTCCAGCCGTCATGCCCCTGGCCGCGCCGATCGGGTCCGGACTGGGCATCCGGAATCCGTACAACCTCAAGATCATTTTGGAAACCGTGAAAGTCCCGGTGATCGTGGACGCCGGGGTCGGAACGGCTTCCGACGCGGCGCTGGCCATGGAATATGGGTGCGATGCGGTGCTGATGAATACGGCCATCGCCGGCGCCCGCGATCCCCTGGCCATGGCCGAAGCCATGAAGTATGCGGTGGAAGCCGGGCGGTTGGCGTATAGAGCCGGACGGATACCCCGCAAACTGTACGCGACCGCCAGCAGCCCCATTGAAGGCATGCTGTAAAGACAGTGATGAATGCGAAATAATGAACGCTGAATTGGATGAAATGTACGGGAATTCATCATTCATCGTTCAGCGCTCATCGTTGTCTTTCTGATGCCCCGCATTGACTTTCCCGTTTACCTCGTCAGTGACCGCCACCAGACCGGCGGCCGTCCACTTGGGCCCCTTATTCAGCAGGCGGTAAAGGCCGGGATCCGAGCCGTGCAGCTCCGGGAGAGGGATCTTTCCACGCGCTCATTACTGGCCCTGGCCGAAGAAGTGCAGGGGTACACGCGGGCCTCCGGAGCCGC
>JBFFYZ010000193.1:0-4710 GCA_041568895.1 Nitrospiraceae bacterium | reverse complement strand
TTCATCCCCCTGTTCTACGTTCTGGTTCGGTATTTCCCCCCGATCTTCTTCTTCGGCCTCGTCGTCGGTGCAGCGCTTCTGGCCCAGTTCGAGTTTTATCGGCTACATTTTCGGGACGACCGCGTCCCGGTGTTGGCGGCTCTGGGCCTGGGGACCGGAGCGGTGCTTCTGGCCAGCCTGCAATGGCCGGGGTTTCTGTCGGAACGCGTCGTCTTTCTGGTCGCGTTGATTGCGGCCTTGACGTCCAGGCTGGTCGCGACCAGCGAGCTCAAACGGAGTCTGGTGGACTCCTCCGTGATGGTCTTTGGGGTCCTGTACGTCAGCCTGACCCTGGGCCATCTGTTGTTGACTCGGACGCTGCCCGGCGGCGAATATCTAATTTTCTTCCTGGTCCTGGTGACATGGGCCGGGGATACGGGGGCGTATTACGCCGGGGTGACGCTGGGCCGGCATAAGCTGGCTCCGGTCGTCAGTCCCAACAAGACTATAGAAGGTTTGTTGGGCGGCCTGGTGCTGGCGGTGGTGGTGGCATTCATCGCACAACGGTGGTTCCTCCCTACCTTTACGATCCTTGATTGTGTGGCCACCGGCCTGTTGCTCACGGGAGTCGGTGTCCTGGGCGACCTCAGCGAGTCGGCCATGAAGCGGAGCGCCGGGGTCAAAGATTCCGGCGCAGTCATTCCCGCGCATGGGGGAATGTTGGATCGGTTAGACAGCCTCCTGTTCACCGCTCCGACATTCTATTACTATATGACCCTGGTTAAAGGGTGACGGATGACCAGTAAACGGGTGCGGCTATGAAGAATATTGTCATCCTGGGTTCGACGGGCTCCATCGGGACCAATACCCTGGACATCGTGGCCAAATTCCCGGACCAATTCCAAGTGGTGGGCCTGACAGCCGGCACCAAGGAGGAGAAGCTCGAGGAGCAACTTCGAACCTTCAAGCCACAGGTCGTGGCACTCTCGGACAAAGCTGCGGCGGACCGGCTCCGCGCCCGCACCAAGGATACCGGCATCACCATCCTGTCGGGGCTGGAGGGGGTCACCGAGGTGGCCCGGCTGAGCCAGGCTGAACTGGTGATTTCGGCCATCGTCGGCGGCGCGGGGCTGGTTCCAACCTTGGCGGCCATTCAGGCCGGCAAAAACGTGTCGCTGGCCAACAAGGAACCGATGGTCATGGCGGGCAAGCTCATGCAGGAAGAGGCCCGGAAACACGGAGTCCGCATTTTTCCGGTCGATAGCGAGCACAGCGCCATTTTCCAATCCATGGAGGGGCACCGCCGGGAAGACATCCGGCGCCTGATCCTGACCGCGTCCGGGGGGCCCCTCTGGGACATGCCGAAGGAGCAGATGCAGCACGTCAAGCCGGAGCAAGCCCTGCAACACCCCAACTGGAAGATGGGCGCCAAAATCACCATTGACTCCGCCACCTTGATGAACAAGGGGCTCGAGGTCATGGAAGCCCGGTGGCTGTTCGACATCCCCATGCACCAAATCGAAGTGTTGATCCACCGGGAGAGCATCATCCATTCTCTGGTAGAATATCGGGACGGATCCGTCATCGCCCAATTGGGGTGTCCGGACATGCGGACTCCCATTTCCTACGCCATGAACTATCCCGAGCGCATGCCCCTGGATCTTCCGTCCCTGGATTTGGCGGCCATCGGGAAGCTGACCTTTCATAAGCCGGACCACGACCGATTTCCCTGTCTCGGTTTGGGGTATGAGGCTCTCCGGACCGGCGGCACCATGCCGGCGACCCTGAACGCGGCGAACGAGATCGCCGTGGCCGCTTATTTGGACGGCGGAATCGGTTTTCTGGACATCCCGGAGGTCATCCGGTCCACCATGGAGGCCCACCGGACGCAGGACGTGACCAATCTGGAGCAGGCGTTGGAAGCCGATCGGTGGGCCAGGGAAAAATCGGGCTCTCTGGTCCGTGCCCTCGTGCGATAATACGTCAACGGATGATGAGGTTGTTGTGAGTCACCTATTCGCATGGTCCCCGGACGCGATCTGGGTGTTCGCCCAGAAACTCTGGTGGTTTCTGATCGTCCTGGGGGTCCTGGTCTCATTTCACGAGCTGGGCCATTTTCTCGCAGCCCGCTGGGTGGGCGTCCGCGTCTTGAAGTTTTCGCTTGGCTTCGGGCCCAAGTTGTTTGGCCGCCAGATCGGCGAGACCGAGTATCTGGTCTCGGCGGTCCCCCTGGGCGGCTATGTGAAGCTGTTCGGGGAAGAGGAGGCCGAGGCCCTCACGCCCACCGAAAAACGGCGGTCGTTCGTCCACCAGTCCCTGGCTCGGAAGATGTTCATCGTGGCGGCCGGACCGGGGTTTAACTTTTTACTGGCCTATTTGATTTTTACCGGGTGGCTCGCAACCGGAGCTCCCCTGTTTGTGCCCACCTTCCAGGATCTTGCCCCGGACGTGGAAGCGATCCTGCCGGGATCGCCCGCTCAGGAGGCCGGCATCAAGATCGGCGACCGCATTATCCGTGTAAATGACCGGGACATCACCACCCAGACCGACCTGCTGGATGCCATCGCGAGGAGCAACGGCAAAACCCTCACGCTGGACGTGAGACGCGGCAAGGAAATCAAAACCTTCGTTGTCGCCCCCACCAAGACCACGCTCAAGGCCGGGGACCAATCGGAGGAGATCTACCGTATCGGGATCGAGGAGACGCCGCCGGTCGTGACCGGGGTGGTGGCCGGCTCTCCGGCGATGGAGGCGGGGTTCAAGAGCGGCGACCGGGTGGTCCGAATTTCCGGGGAAGACATTTATACCTGGTCCCAGATGACCACCCACGTCCGGGACAGTGCCAACCGTCCCCTGCCGGTCCAGGTCGAACGCGACGGCATGCTGGTGGACCTGACCGTGATACCTGCGGCCGAACAGGCCACGGTTAACGGCCAACAGACCGAAATCGGAAAAATCGGCATTTCCGGGCCCGGGCGCTCCATGATCAGGGTGTCCACGCCGCTGCTGGCCGCCTGGCACGGCCTGCAGGCCACCTGGGGATGGACCGAGTTGACGGTGGTGGGCCTCTACAAGATGCTGGCGGGGGAAATTTCCAGCAAGAACATCGGGGGACCGCTCACGATCGCCAGCATTTCCGGGCAAGCTGGGGCGCAGGGTGTCTCCAGCCTCATCTTTCTCATCTCCATCTTGAGCATCAATCTCGGCGTGTTGAACCTGCTGCCGATTCCGATCCTGGACGGCGGGCACCTCCTGTTTTTCACCATCGAGGCCATCATCCGTCGGCCACTGGGGGACCGCCAACGCGAGATCGCCCAACAGGTGGGATTGCTGCTGCTGGTCGGCATTATGCTGTTCGCCTTCTGGAACGACATTGAGCGGCTGATCTCGCACTAAAACCAATGCTGAGTGTTAAATGATGAGTGATGAACTGAAGGCATGACGACTGCCGCGGCTCTCTTCCCCATTCAGCGTTCATCGTTCCGCGCTCATCGTTGATTCCATGCGCGTAACCCAACTTCTGATTCCCACCCTTCGCGAAGACCCGGGCGAGGCCGAGGTGGTCAGCCACCGGCTGATGCTCCGGGCCGGCCTGATTCGCAAGGTCGCCGCGGGGATTTACACCTACCTGCCCCTCGGCCTCCGGGTCATCCGGAAAATCGAGACCATCATCCGGGAGGAAATGAACCGGGCCGGCGCCCAAGAGCTGCTCATGCCGATCGCCTCCCCGGCGGAGCTGTGGCGCGAGACCGGTCGGTGGGACTTCTACGGCAAGGAGCTCCTTCGGTTCAAGGATCGCCACGAGCGGGACTTCTGCCTGGGCCCCACCCACGAGGAGGTCATCACGGACCTGATTCGCCGGGAGGTCCGGTCGTACCGCCAACTCCCGCTGAATACCTATCAAATCCAGACCAAGTTCCGGGACGAAATTCGGCCGCGGTTCGGGCTCATGCGGGGACGGGAATTCATCATGAAGGACGCCTACTCGTTCGACAAGGACGAAGAGGGGGCCAAGCAAAGCTACCAAAAGATGTATGACGCCTATCACCGCATCTTCACCCGCTGCGGGCTGAAGTTTCGGGCGGTCGAGGCGGATACCGGGCTCATCGGCGGCACGTCTTCTCACGAATTCATGGTCCTGGCCGACACCGGGGAAGAAACCATCGTTTACGAGGAAGGTACCGATTACGCGGCGAACGTGGAACGCGCTGAAGTCCCGCCGCCGACGACGTCCTCCCCGGAACCGCCTCGCCCCTTGCGCGAGGTCCCTACCCCTGGGGCCAAAACCGTCGAGGAAGTCACCGCGTTGCTGAAGACCACTCCGGACCGCCTGGTGAAGACCCTGCTGTACAAGACGCCCAACGGAACCGTGGCGGTGCTGATTCGGGGTGATCACGAGGCCAACGAGATCAAACTCAAAAAAGTCCTGGGGGTGACCGAGCTGGATATGGCGGACCCGGAGACGGTCATGAAAGTGACCGGCGCGCCGGTGGGCTTCGCCGGCCCCATCGGGCTCAAGTCGGTCCGAATCATCGCGGACCACGCGGTCAAGGCGCTCCGGAACGTCGTGGTCGGCGCCAACAAGGCCGATACCCATTGGGTGGACGCCAATATGGACCGGGATTTCAAGGTCGAGCTCTTTGCGGATCTCCGCAACGCCCGAGCCGGAGATCCCTCCCCCCGAGGCGGCACGCCTCTCCAGGTGACGCGCGGCATCGAGGTCGGCCACGT
>JBFFYZ010000192.1:0-4733 GCA_041568895.1 Nitrospiraceae bacterium | reverse complement strand
GGCTCCGAGGCTTCGAAGGATTTTCCCGCCGATCCCCTCTTCTTCACGGAGCAGGCCCAGCAGGAGGTGTTCGCTCCCGATATGATTGTGGCCGAGGAGACGGGCCTCCTCCACCGCGTACTCGATCACCTTTTTGACGCGAGGGCTGAAGGGGATCTCGCCGAACGTCATGGTGGTGCCCCCGCTCGGCAGATTGCGTTCGATTTCGAGGCGGATCTGCTCCGTGGACAGCCCCATCTTCTTGATGATCATGAGGGCAATACCGTCCGACTCACGGAGAATAGCCAACACCAAATGCTCCGTTCCAAGGTAATCATTTTGGTGGCGCTCGGCCTCTTCCCGGGCCAGGATGATGATCTTGCGACCCTTATCCGTGAATCGTTCGAACATCCTTCCTCCTTCCGTGCCGACCTGACAGTGAGCCGCCCCGGTCTCTTGCGATAATTGCGATGAACTATCGTAAACTTGCCACAATTCTATCGGTCGCCCCCCGCTCTGTCAAGCCTTGTGCGCATTCGACATGCGCTCGAAACCCCGGTCCTGGCCATATTCTTCGTAGGCGGTCCTCTGCGCGGCGGTGATTCGTTGACAAGGGATCAAGGCTCCCGATACAATTCGCCAACCTCAGCGTTCCGCGCCCCTCGCTCCTGACTTCAACGCTGGCTTCCTCGCACATGGAGCGTGATGAAAACCATCGGGATTCTCACCAAACCTAAGTTCCCCGACGTCAAACACATCCTGAAGGACCTGGTGGGCTGGCTCCGGGACCGCCAGAAAGAGGTGGTCCTGGATGGGAAAACCGCCGCGCTCATTGGCGAGTCGGCCCTCTATCAGAAGACCCAGATTGCGTCCCTCGCGGACATGGTCCTGGTGTTGGGGGGCGACGGAACCATGCTGAATGCGGCACGGTTGGTCGCCGAACGCGGTCTTCCCATCCTGGGGATCAACATGGGCGGACTGGGGTTCTTGACCGAGAGTGGCCTGGAGCAGCTCTACCCATCCTTGGAAAAAGTCTTCGCGCAGGAGTATGTCCTGGAGAAGCGGCTGATGCTGCGGGCGCGGATTCACCGACACGGCGAAGACGTGGCCCAGGGCACGGTCCTCAATGACATCGTAGTCAGTAAGGGTACGTTGGCGCGCATGATTGCCACGCAGGTTTCGATCGACGGGCAACTGGTCACCAGCTTGCGGGGCGACGGGCTGATTATCTCCACGGCCACCGGATCCACCGCCTATTCATTGTCCGCAGGCGGACCCATCATCAGCCCTATGGTCCCCGCCCTCATCCTGACTCCGATTTGTCCCCACACCCTGACGCACCGTCCGCTGGTGATTCCAAGCACGGTGTCCCTCGAAGTGGTCTTGACCAGCCATGACGAGGGGGCCATGACGACCTTCGACGGGCAGGTCGGGGTCGCCATTACCCATGGTGACTCGGTGTCCGTCCGGGCCTCGGAACACCATACCCATTTGATCCGGTTCCCGGACCGAACCTACTACGATGTGTTGCGAAGAAAACTGAAGTGGGGAGATGGGTGATGGTTACGGTGCGACAGGAGCCCGGGTCACTCCTCGTCGCTTGTGGATGTAATCGAGCATTTCCTCGTTGGAGGCAAATTTAAATTCCCCGATGCAGTCCTGGGAGGCGGAGTGCTCCTTTTCCACCTTTTCTAACAGGCGCAAATCCTGAACCTCGATCGCCTGGACACTCCGCTTCTGAAAATGGGAACGGAGCGTCTTCAAACTCCCCTCGATCGTTTTCCGATCCTTCGGTGGTTGTGAGTCCAAATAGCGCGTCAACACTTCCGAGCACCATTCGCCGTCCCGTTTGGCGACTCCTACCAAGCCCTCGCTGGCCTTTCGAGCCCATCCGGTGAGGAACACTCCATCCAGGATTGAACCGGAAGCTTCGTCGTAGGCCTGGAACAGGGCGTCATCGGGATCGTTGTTGGTCTTCTCGGGGTTGGTGAGGAAGACCCCGTTTTTGTACGGAAGGCCCACGGACTCGTCCACTTTGTCCCCGACCGCGAACACGACGCTGTCGCAGGGAAACTCATAGTACTGTTTCAGGCCGACTGCGGAAAAATCTTGTCCTTTGGCGGCCAGCTTGGTCTCCTCCAGCTCGAGGGCCCGGATCCGGTTCTGGGCATCCACCAAGACCCGCCGCGGCGAGGCGAGAAATCGGAAGCCCATTTTGGACGAACTGACCAGGGGCTCGCATTTGGTGAATTCTTCGGTCATGCCTTTCAGGATCTCGCTGGGATTCTGCCCGACTTCCTCCAGGCGGGCCCGAATCCGCTCGAACTCCTTGGTCAGGGCGTCCCGGTCGATGTTCGCGCAGACCGCCCGAATCTCTTTCGGGTTGTACTTCCGCTCGGCGGGTCCTCGCCTGGCGATGGCGGTCACCTGATCGACCTTTTTGTACCGGACGAGCCAGTGGGCAATGTCCACCATCACGTCCCCTACCCCGATGATCGCCACCCGCCGTCCCATCTCAAAGGGACGTTGGCTGTACCCCGGAAGCCGATTGAAATGGTAGACCACGTCCTTGGCGTGGTAGACGCCCAGGGCTGAATCGCCCTCGACGCCGATGGTCTTCGTGCCTTGCGCGCCGGTCGCAAACACGACGGCGCTGGCGCCCAGGCCACGTAAATCCGCCACGGACAGGCCCTTGTCCTCCCCCACGGACACGTTCCCGAAATAATGCACGTTGGGACGTTCCAATATTTCCCAATAGGTTTTCCGCAGCCCGCCCCGCAACTTCAGCTTGCTGGGGAAAATCCCATATTCGGCGAGCCCACCGAACTTGACGTCCCGGTTGAGGATCACCACCTCGTGCCCGGCCTTGGAGAGGAGATTTGCCACTGACATGCCCGCCGGCCCAGCTCCCACCACAATGATCAGATGCCCTTGCGCTCCCGCCGTCAACCCCGCCCCTCCTGGTGGCTGATTCCAGCCCACCCTATATAATTGATAAACCGGCCCAGCCACGAGCTGGATAACATGAAAATATTCGCGGAATGTAGCATAGGCCCTTCCGGCTTGTCAAAATCCGCTAAAACCTTGGGCCAGGGCCTTTACTGATAAGGGGAAACCACCGGCCGGCGCTATGACACAATGCGGCAACCGGGACCGATCGGGTCAGCGGGCCGACCGCTTGCCCGATTTGTGAGTCGATCCGGTCATCCTCCAGGGGTCCAGCAGCACCTTCAGGCGTGACTCCGGCAGGACCTTGAGGCTCTGGGCCACCTCCCGGACCGTCCTGCCGGACCGATAGGCTTCCTTGGCGATCTTGGCGGCGGCCTCATACCCGATCTCCGGAGCCAGCGCGGTACACATCGCCAGGCTCTGTTCGATGGAGTCGCGACACCGCTCCTCCTCCGCAGCAATGCCTTCCACGCAACGTACCGTGAAGTTCTCGGCGCTGTGTGCCAAGAGTTCAACGGACTGCAACAGGTTGTAGGCCATCACCGGCAACATGACAAGCAGCTCGAAATTGCCGGCCTGCCCGGCCACCGCGATGGTGACGTCGTTTCCGATCACCTGGGCAGCCACCATCGTCACCGACTCCCCAATGACAGGATTCACCTTGCCCGGCATGATGGAGGAACCGGGCTGCGTCTCCGGCAATCGGATCTCCCCCAAGCCGCACCGCGGCCCGGATCCCAGCCATCGGATGTCATTGGCGATCTTCATGAGGCTCACGGCTACCGTGCGCAGCTCACCGCTCGCCTCCACCACCGAATCCTGAGCGGATTGGGCCTCGAAGTGGTTGTCGGCCTCCCGGAGCTTGCACCCGACCTCCCGGGACACCAGAGCCAGTACCCGCGAGGCAAAGGCGGGGTGGGTATTCAGTCCGGTCCCGACCGCCGTCCCCCCCAGGGCCACCTCGGCCAGTGCCTCCTGGGCCTGTCGGACCCTCACGATTCCCAACTCGATTTGGCGCGCGTACCCGCCGAACTCCTGGCCCAGGCGGATGGGCGTGGCGTCTTGGAGGTGGGTCCGCCCGATCTTGACGATGTTGTCGAATTCGCGACCCTTGGCGGTCAAAGCCTTCTGGAGGCGGGTCAGACTCGGGATCAGGTCCCGCTGCATTACCTCCACCGCCGCCACATGGATCGCGGTGGGAATCACGTCGTTGCTGGATTGTCCCAAATTGACGTGGTCGTTGGGATGCACCAGCTTGCCGCCACGGGCCCCGCCCAGCAGTTCCGAGGCGCGGTTGGCGATCACCTCGTTCGCGTTCATATTGGTGGAGGTCCCCGACCCGGTCTGGAAAATATCGAGGGGGAACTCCTGGTCCCAGCAGCCTTCCACCACTTCTCGCGCTGCAGCCTGGATCGCTCCGGCCACCTTCTTGTCGAGCAGCTTCAGGGTTTCGTTCACCCGCGCGGCTCCCCACTTGATCAACCCGATCGCCCGGATGAACGACCGCGGAAAGCGGAGGTCGCTGATGGGGAAGTTCTGGATCGCCCTGGCAGTCTGCACTCCATAATAGGCCTCCACGGGCACCGCCAGTTCGCCCATCGTGTCTTTCTCGATCCTGGTCCCCGACGACCCAGGCTGCCGCCCGTCGGAGGACGTGCCGACCTTCCGCTTCATACCACCACTCCGTTTCGTTCCGGCTCCGGTTTCCACTCGTGTTTTTATTTTTTCGATTTTCCGGACCACAGTTCCTGGAGAAGCTCCCGCCATTCATTCCGAGGTACCGCCGGCATGGTGGTGATTTTGAT
>JBFFYZ010000191.1:0-4747 GCA_041568895.1 Nitrospiraceae bacterium | reverse complement strand
GTGACAGTACATACCTGTTTACGCTTCCGGCCAGCGTCTTGCTGGACTTTTTCAAGCAGGATTCCGATGCTAAAACCTTGGCCTCTCCCAAAATCCGGGTACTGAACAACCAAAAAGCCTCGGTCAACATCGGGGACAAGCAGCCTATCCTGCTTTCGACCACGAACGTGCTGCCGGGCCAGGCGGCCACCGGTGCGGTTCCGACGACCTCCACCGTCACCTCGATCGAGTTCAAGGATACGGGGGTCAAGCTGACCGTCGAGCCGACGATCCATCTGGTTGATGAGCTCACGTTGAAGCTGAAAATCGAGGTCACCCGTTTGGGGGATCAGGTGACCCTCCAGGCCAGCCCCGAGATCAAGCAATTCAAGTTCGGCACGCGGACGGCGGAAACCATATTGAACGTCAAGGACAGCGAGTCGGTGGTGCTGGCCGGATTGATCCAGGACGAGGAGCGAAAAACCCGGGTGACCGTCCCCATCTTGGGAGACATCCCGATTATCGGGAACCTCTTCAGCTCGACCACGCTGGACACCATTCAGACCGAGGTGGTGCTGACCATCACCCCCCGGATCATTCGGAACCTCTCGGTTCCCGACATGGACACCCAGGCCTTCTGGTCCGGGACCGAGGGGGCCTATTCCACGGCCCCGATGTTCGCGCCCCTCTATGCCAAGCAAGACCGCGGGACGGTGACCGATATCGCGATGAAGTCCGCGCCAGAAAAGGCGAGACGACCCTCGCCCGGTCCTTCGGCCGGCCCTCCGGCTCCGGCGGCTCCGGGACCGGCCGCGGCCCCGGCCGTGACTCCAGGGCTCCCGTCTCCACCCATCCCATCACCATCGGCCACTCTCCCGGCGGGGGCGCCGCTCCCGCCCAGCCCCGGCGCGGTGACCCAGCCTCCACCTACGGTGGTGGCGAAGGGCGGCCCGGTCTTCAGCTTTCGACCGTCCGAACTCTCGACCCTGGTCGGCCAGGAGGTGCGTCTAGACCTGTCCGCCGATCAACTCGGCGCATTTACGGAGTCCATCCTCACGGTCGGCTTTGATCCCAACATTCTTGAGCTGCGGCAGGCTCTGGAAGGCGAGGTGCTCAAGCGGGCCATTGGAGCGGCCTCCATGACGGCGTCCGGGGATCCCAGTACCGGGCAAGTGGAACTCCGCATCCGCCGGCAGGGCGATTCCGGGGCAGGCAACGGCGTCCTGGCCACGCTGGTGTTGCGGGCCAAGGCCGCCGGAAGCTCGCCGATCCTGCTTAAAAAGTCGGTGGTCTCCGGCAGTGACGGCAAACCCGTGCCCGTGACCAGCTCCCAGGCGGTGGTCCGGGTCCGATAACGTGGGACCTGATGAGAGGTTACCCTCCTCACAGATTTGATGATCGCGGGGTCACCCTCCTCGAGCTGCTGATTACGATCGTCATCGTCCTGGTCCTGGCCTCCGTCGCGATGCCGCTCTCCAAGCACACCGGAAAACGCGCCCAGGAATTGGAGCTCAGCCACAAGCTGCGCGAAGTGCGAACAGCCATTGACGAGTTTCGCCGAGATTGGGCCAGGGATGGGGAGATTCTGACGGGTCCCCTTTGTGTCAAAAACAAATTGGCCTGCAAAGAGGTCACCGGCGTCACCGGTTATCCGAAAACGTTAAAGACCCTGCTCGCGGTCGAGCTGACCGGTGGGGAGGCGATCACTCGGGAAAAGGTTCCGGTTCGGCGGTACCTCCGGCGAATTCCGGTGGACCCCCTGACCGGGACCACCGATTGGGCGTTGCGCTGCTACCAGGATCCACCGGATGTCCGGGACTGGTGCGGAGAAGACGTGTTCGACCTTCACAGCAAGAGCTCTGAGAAGGCCATTGATTCGTCGTCCTACCGGGATTGGTGAACACGTGGACTGGCGCTGGCTCGATCGAATCAAGGCTCAGGGCGGGTTCACCATTTTGGAGCTCATGGTGGTGCTCGTCATTATCGGCATTCTCCTGACGCTGGCGGAGCCGTCCTTTCAACGGTCGGTTATCAAAGCCAGGGAAGCGGCCCTGAAACAAAATCTCTTTACCATGCGGGATGTCATTGACCAGTACCGGGCGGATCGGGGTACCTATCCCCCGTCCCTGGAGGATCTGAAATCGGCGGGGTATCTCAGGCAGATCCCGGTGGACCCCATTACCAGGTCGGAAGGGAGTTGGCAACTGATCCTGGATCAAACCGACGGCGGTATTTTTGACGTGCACAGCGGCAGCGATTTAGTCGCCATGAACGGGACTCCCTACAACGTATGGTGACCGCAGGGCGCACAGGGGTGTGGGTGCAGGGGATGGGCCTCCTGGTCCTGCTGGCCGGCTGTGCCCATGAGGCCAAGTCCCTGGCCTCGGGCGAGGTCGAAGCCGCGCGCCGGCAGCGGGAGGCCGTCATTCGTGATGTGCAGCGGGAGGCGGCCGCCTTGCGTTCGGACATGGCCGCCACGCGGATCGAGGCTGCGAAAAAGGAGGCGGAGTTGCAGGAACTGCGCGCACGGGTGGACGAATTCGCCCAAGCCCTGGAGGCCGGGCAGGGGGAGCTGGAGACCCTTCGCGCCGAACGAGATCAGCTTATTCAGACGAAGGGCGATCTGCAGGCACAGCTGGCCGAGCTCCGGGGATGGTCCGATACCACCGCCCACGCCAAGGCCGGTTCTGCAGGACCCGCAAGCTCTGATAAAGCCGCCCCTTCAGCACAGGCTCGCCTGAAGGAGTTGGAATCCGCCGTGGCCCGTCTGAGCGCTGAACTCGCCGAAATGAAAAAAATCTCGAAAAGCCGGCAGGCTGAATTGTCCCAACGCTCCAGCCGTTCTGGAGCGGCGGATTCCGGCCAAGCCCGGGAGGCCGACGCCTTTGTGGGTGCCGTCTGGTCCTCTCTGGAAGAGGGATCGGCTACGACGATTACGGTGCAGTTAGGAGACTCCCTCTGGGTCCTGGCCAAGCACTACGGAATCACGGTGGATCAATTGAAAGCCGCCAACGGGTTGACCGGTGATCAGATTCGGGTGGGGCAACGCCTCGTGGTCCCGACCTCCTCGAAGAGGGAGGCGCAACCCATAGACCCTCGACCGCCATTGTCGGAGTCCGGACGGTAAACAGGCCTCTGCCCCTGTAACTCGGGAGCCGGTTAGAGAGAACGTTCGTATGCCGCAATTTCGCTACCGAGCCGCCAGACCGGACGGCACCATCGTGCAAGACCGGCTCTTTGCCGACAGCGAGATGGCCGTACGTACGCAGTTGGAGTCCCTGGGCTGGCTGCCTTTTACCATCGAAGGTGAGGGCGGGGGCTTCAAAACATTGGTGTCGTGGCAGGTCGGTGGCGGCCGACTCTCGCTTCGGGAATTCCTGGTGTTCAACCAGGAATTCCTGGCGTTGATCAAATCGGGATTGCCCATCCTCAAGATCTTCGATCTTCTTGCGGAACGCTCACCCTACCCGAAATTTCAGGCGGCGCTTCAAGATGTGCGAAAGGAAATTCGCGGCGGGGCCTCGATCTCCGACGCAATGGGGCGGTATCCCACCTATTTCCCCGATCTCTATCGGGCTTCTCTCCGGTCCGGTGAGCAGACCGGAGGTGTGGCGGAAGTCCTCCAACGCTATCTCAGTTACCTGAAGCTGGTGATCGGGGTGCGGGAAAAAGTGGCCAAGGCGTTGGCCTATCCCGCCTTTCTTATCCTCGTCGGTGGAGCCGTGGTGGCGTTCCTCCTGATTTATGTCATGCCCACCTTCTCGGAGATCTACGGCCAGGGTCAATCGGAACTTCCCTTTGCCACTCAGCTGCTGCTGAACGTGGTCCAGAGTTTTCGGGACTGGTTTCCGTGGCTGGTGGCCGGGTCAGTCGGCGTGGGATTATTCTTGATGCGTTGGTCACGGACGGTGACGGGCCGACATTTTCTCGACCGCCTCTCCCTGAAAGCTCCACTGATCGGCGATATTCTTCTCAAGAACCAAATCATCCGCCTGGCGCGCACCTTGTCCACGGTGCTGGCCGGCGGCATCCCTCTCCTCACCGCGCTCCAGATCACCAGCGGTGCCATTACCAACGGGGTGCTGTCGGCGGCCTTGGTCCGGGCCACCGATCGGGTCCGGGACGGCGTCGGTCTAGCGGCCTCCTTGAAAGTGGAGAATTTCCTGCCCCAAATGACCATCGAGATGATCGAGGTGGGGGAAACCACCGGCTCCCTGGAGACCATGCTGATGGAAGTGGCCGAATTTCATGAAGGGGAGCTGGACCTCCGCCTCAGTCAGGTCACGACCTGGATTGAGCCGTTGCTGTTGTTGGTGATGGGCATTATCGTCGGGGGGATCGTGATTGTGATGTATTTGCCCATCTTTCAAGTCGCGGGCACGGTGTGATCTTCGAAAATAGTGCTGAGGACTTAGGACTGAGACCAGGGACGAGTGAGGAGTGACGGGTGACGAGTGAGAATTAACGAATAACGTCGGGTGGGGTGGAACGTTGGCGGCTCCGGTGAGGCAGGTTTCTCTGCAAGAGATTCTGGCAAAGCGCATCCTGTTCAAGTCAGAACAGCTGGCCACGTACGTGGAGGAGGCGGCTCGAACCAAACGGTCCTTGCGGGCCTACCTGGTGGAGCAGAGTCTGTTGTCCGAGCGCCAAGTCGGCGAGATCGTGGCGGAGCAGTATGGCTTGCCGTTCAACCAACTGGCCGATTATCGGGTGGACCCCGAATTCTTCAAGGTCATTCCGGTTGATTGGATGCACCGGTTCGGGTTTG
>JBFFYZ010000190.1:0-4785 GCA_041568895.1 Nitrospiraceae bacterium | reverse complement strand
GGGTGGGGATCCCCACCCCTTTCACGTAGGACACCAATTCCTTCACCCGCTTGTCCGGGTTCCGGACGCTCTTGACCCGGTGGCCGATGCCGGGCACAGGGCCCACGTTCTTTTTCATGTAGCCTAGGAACTCGTCCACGCTCATCTTGTTGTCCACCGCGTATTTGAAGTGCCGGCCGGCGTCCGTCACCGCCCCGCCGAACCGGGGCCCGATCATGATCAGGCCGGCGGCCACGGCCTGGGACATGCCAATGCCCGCACATGCGGCGATAATCGTGCCCAGCGCGCCGCTCACGCAGGGGCCGTGGTCGGCGGACAGAATGAGGATGCGGCGGATGATCTCCGCTTCCTGCTTGGAGATCAGTCGCTTATCCCAGAGCAGACCCATGACGTGGGGAATGTCGTACCCTTTATTGATCAGCTCCGAGGCGGGGTAGCCCTCGTAGAGCGGTTCGTCGCCGCGGTCATCGCTGATGGTGGTCTTGATCAACGGCGCCACCATCACCTCGCCGGACTTCATGCTTTCTTCGACGGTCTTGGGGAGCTTCGGCAGATCGGCGGGACTGAGATCCGGAATCGGGCGCACCTGCCCGCTCTTGAGGAGGTCTTCATAGACCGATTTGATGGCCGGGCCGAGCGCCCCGAAGGTCTCCGGCACGATGGCCCCCGCCTTTTTCAAGGCATCGGACTTGGCCCGGGCCGACCCCTCCCCCTTCATGCCCTCCTTGGCCCCCGCGTGGCCGAACTTCATACCCTTCGGCAGGCTCTCCTGGCAGAAGCCGGAAACCACCGCGAGCAGCTTGATGCGGCGCTTCTTCGCCCCGTACCACTCGGCGGCCCGTTCCTCCAGGTCGCCGCCCATCTCGCCGACGATCACGACGGCCTTGGTCTGGGGATCCTGCTCGAACTTCTCCAAATACGTGACGTAGTCCGTCCCCGGATAGGCATCGCCGCCGATCCCGATGGCGGTGGTGATGCCGTCGGCAAACTGGGAGCAAATCCAAATGATTTCGTTCGAGAGGCCGCCGGATTTGGTGATAACGCCGAAGGAGCCTTCCCGGTACAGCTTGCAGGCCACGAGGTTGTCGAAGGCGCCGCCGATGACGCCCAAGCGGCACTCGCCGGCCGACACGATGCCGATGGCCGACGGCCCGTTGAAGGTCTTGCCGACTTTGCGCGCATGGCGGGCCAGGAGCTTGGCGTCCCGTTCCGGGACCCCCTCCGTGATCATGGACATGAGCTGAATTTTGGGGTCATTGAGCGCTTCCATCCCGCCCGCGCAGGCCCGGTCGGCGCCGATGTAGACCAAACTCGTGTTGATCTGGGGATGGTGGGAGGTGGCCTCCGCCACGCTCTTGTACACCGGAATCGTCAGCAGCCCGTTCCCGTAGGGGACCTCGTTGGTCTTGCCGGCGTCCGGTGGATACACGAAGGCGTCCACGTTCAAGGGCCGCTTGATCATGTAGCAGAACTCGGCCATGCGGCGCGCAGCGTTCAACCCGGCGGCTCCGCCCTGAATCACCACCCGGGTGTCTTTGTTGGCCAGAATGCTCATTGGGATCTCCCCTTTTCGCAACTATGAACGCTGAATGATGAATGCTGAATGGAAAAAACTCTGCGGTTCAGCGTTCCGCGATCATCGTTCAGCATTATTTCTTTTGCAGCGCCATGTCGACCACGTCGGTCAGAGGGGTTTTGCGGTCAAACACTTGAATGTCGAACCCCTCCTCACGCAAGGCGCGCATGGCCTCCAAGCCCTCTTTTTCGCGGGGACCGCCCCGGCGGACCCAGATCTTCACGCCGTTCAGCTTCCCGTCGGCCTTGGCCTTGCGGAAGCCGGCGATGATGCCTCCGAACGTCTTCTTGACGTCCGTGAAGTTGGCGATGGCCCCGCCCACAATGATGTTTTTGATGCCGGGGAGGGAACAGACTTTCTCGGTCAGCACTTCCACGGCCCAATCCGGGGGATCGCCGGAATATTCCGCGTAATTGGCGAGTTTGCCGCCAAGGGCGACAACGGCGTCCGAATAATAGACGCTGGCCCCGCCACCCGCCGGCAGCATGGCCGTATCGCCGCCCGGGATCTCGATGAACTTCACGGAGCCTTTGATCTTGGCATCCACGGCCATGACCTCCAGCTCGTTCTGGGTATAGGCTCGCCCGAATTCGGCGGCGAAGGGGAACTCCCAATCGGAGTGGCGGAACTTGGCGTCGGCATCGAGCAGGCAGACGGCATCCAGGGCGATGAGTTCCCCGTCCTGTTCCCGGACTACCAGCGGATTGACTTCTAAATATTGGGCGTCTTCATTGTCGAAGCAGGCGAAGAGCTTGCCCGCGAAAGCGGCCACCTTTTTGGCCACCTCCCCGGTAAACCCGGCATCCTTGGCCAGCTTTTCCAGCGCCTCGGCCGCAGGGTTCTCGCCGACCCCCACGCTCAATTTCTTGACCCGATCCCAATTAGACTCCACTTCGATCCCGCCGCAGGTGGCGACCAACACCTCGGCTCCGTCGCGGGTGGACTTGACGGCCGCGTAGTACTCCTCCTTGTGGGGAACCATCTCGGAGACAATGACCTGGGAAATGGTTATTGTCCCGACCTGGCGCCCGATCATCTCCTTGACCGCCGCCCTGGCACCCGCCGTGTCCAAATTCACTTTGACCAGCCCAAGCTTGAACCGGGAGCCCAGCGCCTCATGGGCTTTGGCCACAAGCTTGCTTTTTTGCATCCACTGGTTGGCTTTGGCCAATTGCTCGAATTGGTCCGCCGAGGACACCACCACGTACTGCGGAACGGTAATGCCCCATTTTTTCATTAGCCCCATGCCGGGGCCTTCCAAAACTTTTGCCATGAGAGTCCGCTCCTTAACGGTGAGGGTCTGCGCCGGGAAGAAGGCTAGCCTAGCGAAATCTTGGGACTAACTCAATCCTCCAAATGGCCTAAACAGGAGAAAACAAAAGTCCTATCTCCTTCTCGCCTAGCCAGCCGGCCTTGGAGGAGATTCTCCTAAGTGGTCGAAATATATTGGAATTATATAGTTTAAGAAATTCCGATGGTGGGCGTCAAGTGGAAAATCGGGGGCCAGGTGATTGCATCAAGAGATCTGGGCCCACAGGGCCTGGAGGCCCTCCTGATACAGTTCCCGGCATCCGGCGGTCGTGAGGTCGCCGATGTATTGAAAGTGGGGGATATCCTTAAAGTTTTTCCAATCCCCTCCCCATTCGAGCCCGACGGATTTCCCGATCTCCGCGGCGCGCTTCCAGGAGGGGTGCGACGCATCCCAATCGGCCTTGCCCATGGAGTCGAGCACGACAATGTCGAAGGCCAGGCCGAAGTTGTGAAAGCTGGACCCACCCTTTGCCTTGGTGACGATCTTTCCTTTGGTCCCGGTGGTGCGCCCCTGTGCATAGAGGGCATCCTGCTCCTCCCAGGTGCGGAGGCCTTGGGTGATCAGGACAGCAATGTTCTCATAGGCACACAGCTCCAACATGCAGCGTCCCCGAATGGCAAGAACCGGATGAACTTGGCTCAGCCGCTGGTCGTTCAAGCGAGCATAGGGGTTCGGAGCCGTGAGGCCCGCGCCCTCGGAGGGACCGGAGGTGACGGGAGCTTGTCGAGAGCCCTCGGGTCGAGCGATCGCAACGACCCCGGCCGGGACTACCGTGGGCTCTGTCTTCTTCGGCTCTTCAATCAGCGCTCTCCAGGTGGCGGGGCCGACTTTCCCATCGACCTCCAACTGCCTGGCCCGCTGAAAGGCTTTGACCGCCTTCTCCGTTCCAGGCCCGAACTTGCCGTCCGCAGACCCTTTGTAATGCCCGAGCTGCTTGAGCCGGGCTTGAATGCGTTCCACCTCCGTCCCTTTCGATCCACGCCGATACACGGCCATGCGGTCCTCCTTTGAACGCTGTCAGGCTGATTGGATTCTTCAATCCTATCGAAGATGCGCCCCCTCGGCGTCGCGGTTGCGGCTATCGTTTCTGGCAAATGGCGCAATAGAAAGAGCTGCGCTCGGTGACGAGGCGGCGGATGGGCCTCGCGCAGGTGGAACAGGGCCGGCCGGCTCGGTGGTACACCAGATGCCGTTCTTGAAACCGGCCGGCCGTGCCATCCGGCGCGAGAAAGTCGCGGATGGTGGAGCCCCCGCAGGCCACGGCTTCCGCCAGCACCGCCTGCATGGTTCGATACAAGCGGGTGATGGTCGGGAAGGACAGCGTCTGTCCTCTGGCATGGGGATGGATGCCCGCTCGGAACAGAATTTCGTTCGCGTAGATGTTCCCGATACCCGCAACCTTCTGCTGATGCAACAACAGGGATTTGATTCGCCCACGCCGCCCTTTGACGAGCCTCCTGAATTCCTCCTCGCTTCCACGCAGGGGGTCCCACCCAAACCGCTTCCGGAGGAAGCTCTCCAGGCCCTGCTGGTCCAGGAGACTTACCCGCCCGAACCGCCGGGGATTCCAATACCGCACTTCGGACTCCGGACAGCCGGTAAGGGACAGGATCAGGTGGGTGTGCTTCTGATAGCTCGGGTTGGGAGCCCGAAACAGGAGCAGGCCGGTCATCCCGAGTTCTGCCGCGAGGTACCGGGGCCCGCCTTCCTGGGACTCCCGCGCGAAGGCGAGCACCACGGTCTTTCCAAACCGCTCGATCTGGGTAATCGTGGTCCCGCGATACCAATCCAGGCTCTCGAGACCGCGACGCACGATATCGGGCCGACCGATCCAACAGTCCTTCAGGGTGGCGCCGAGAATCCGGCTCCGCAGCTGCCGGACGACCACCTCCGCTTC
>JBFFYZ010000189.1:0-4792 GCA_041568895.1 Nitrospiraceae bacterium | reverse complement strand
CCACACACTCCTACAACAGCCCATGGGAGATACCTTTCTCAGGAGAGACGAGACAGTTGGCACGGATTCTTGTCATTGATGACGAAGAGCAGGTTCGGAACCTGCTTCGCCTGGCCCTGCAGCGCGAAGGGTATGAGGTGGTATTGGCCAAAGATGGCGAGGAAGGGCTCAGGCTGTTCCGGAAGGACCCCGCGGACCTGATCATCACCGACATCATCATGCCGGAACGAGAAGGCTTGGAGATCATTCAGGAGCTCAGAAAAGATTTCCCTCAGGCCAAAATCATCGCCATCTCTGGCGCGGATCAGACGCTCATGCTGAACGTGTTGGACATTTCCAAGCGGTTCGGAGCCATCCGGACGTTTAGGAAACCCTTCGAGATCAAGGAAGTGGTTCAGACCGTACGGGAATTGGTACCCGGCGTGTCCAAGCCCAAATCCTGAGCCTCCCCGACTGCCGGTCGATTTCCCTGTGCCCGGGCCACCGCTCCGCTCCCCTCGTTCCCCGCTTGACATCGGATGACCCACCGGAAATAATGCCGCCTCTCCCCACAAAGAGCGGGCTGACCGTGCAGCCCAGGGCCGGAGGATCTATCGTGCGCGACGAGGCATCCGAGGGGATCTCTCGAAAACCGGGTCAGACCGCGACCAATCAGCATGCGGCACCAGGACCCGTCCGCCAGGACCCGCCGCCGAACCCGGCAGGGGGGCGGACCCTCATCGTCGATGCGAAGGACCCGTCCGCCTATCCACTGCCCAGCGCAGCCCTCCTCGAGGCCGGCCCCCAGGATCAGGTGTTCGTTCAGCCTGGGGTGTACGAAGACAAAATTTTCATGTCGGAGCGGTCGATCCTGTTGATCGGGGCCGGCCGGGATTTGGTGCAGATTTTCAGCCGCCGTGGAGGCCCCCTCTACCTCCAGCGGGTGACTGGCGGCCGCGTGGTGGGAATCACCTTTCGGTATGTCGGAAGCGACCAACATTCCGCGGTCAATATTTTGGACTCCACCTGCACCATTGCCTCCTGCCGAGCGACGGAAGGGATTCTCTCCGGCATGGTGGTGTACGGACCGAACTGCCGCCCAACGGTGATTGAGAACGAGGTGTGCCGGAATCGGGAATCCGGGATTTTCGTCTTCGCGGGCGCGCGGCCCTACATGGCCCAAAATACCTGCTTCGAAAATCATCACTTCGGGCTCGCGGTCCGGGACCCCGGAACCCATCCGGACCTCGTTCGAAACTTTTGCCTCGACAATATGATGAGCGGTATGCTCCTGTTCCATCACGCGGAAGCCCTGTTGGTGGACAACACCTGCCGCGACAACCAGCACTGGGGCGTTGTCATGACCCCGGACTGCCAGACCTCCCCGACGCGGGACCAGCTTCACGCCTCCAATACCTTGGAGCCCAATCCCCGTGGCCCGCTCTTTGTCACCGAACAGCCCCTGAGCGAAAT
Organism: Nitrospiraceae bacterium; assembly: GCA_041568895.1. GTDB lineage: Bacteria > Nitrospirota > Nitrospiria > Nitrospirales > Nitrospiraceae > JBFFYZ01. The sequence continues at coordinate 3,340 of JBFFYZ010000189.1, read as the reverse complement.
CGGCCGCTAACAGGTGGAGGCCGGACTGGACGGCTGGAGCGGACAGAAGATCCATGTTTTGCCACCGCCTTCGTGATGTGATAGGGTAAGTTTTCTTTGGCGAGCCTCCCGACCGGCTCCCGACACGAACCAACCCCAACACCAATAATCTAAGCGTGACCATTCGACACTACTTCTATGGCTGATTTGAATGCCTTCGCCGTCCTGGGGCTGATCGGGACCATCATCCTGGTCGGTTTGGCGGGCGAATGGATTTTCAAAAAAACCGGCGTGACCAGCGTCCTGATTCTGATCGGGATGGGGATCGTGCTGGGTCCCCTGCTGGGCTGGGTCAATACCGGCTCCATTCAGGCCGCGGTCCCCTATTTCGGGACCCTGGCTTTGCTCATCATCCTGTTCGACGGCGGTCTCAACCTCAAGATCGGAAAGGTGATCCGCGAGACGCCGTTCGCTCTCCTCTTTACCACCCTGGTCTTTGCGGCCACCACGGTCTCCATCGCCGTCATCTGGCACCTGTTTTTCCAGGGCCCCTGGATGCAGGGCTTCATGCTCGGATGCATTCTGGGCGGCACCACGGGGGCGATCATCATCATCCCACTGGTATCCAAGCTCAAAGGCCTGTCCGATGACACGCGCGTGCTCCTGAGCTTGGAGGCAGCCTTCACGGACGTGTTCGTGATCTTTGCCACCCTGGCCTTGATCGGTCTCTTCGAGAACCCCACCGCCTCGGGGGCCGGCCTCGTGCGGCTCGTCGTTCACGAGTTTCTGATCGCCTTCATGCTCGCCGTGGTCGCGGGGATCCTGTGGGCCCGCTTCATGGGCATGCTCAAAGGCGAGTCGCTGTCCTATATGCTGACCTTCGCGGCCATTCTGCTCTTAGCCTCTCTGGCGAATTTCCTCGGTGCCAGCCCCGCCGTGACGATCCTCCTCTTCGGTCTCGTCCTCGGGAACATGGAAGACGTGGTGGCCAAAACGACCCGGCACGTGAAAAGCCTGATCGGCTGGGACCTGGATGTCGCCCATTTCGCCATTGACGTGTTCCTCAAGCGGCTCAATGAGGAAATTTCCTTTCTCGTGCGGACGTTCTTCTACGTCCTGCTCGGCGTCATCTTCGACCTGGGCACTCTGACGGGATTGGTGTTGGTCGGAGCCGTCCTGATGTTCCTGGCCGGTCTGACCTGCCGATGGATCGTGACCAACCTGCTGGCGTTCGTCAAACGGAGTTGGGGGGAAAAAGAACGGCGCCTTATCGTGGCCATGTTGCCTCGAGGCTTGGCGACCGCGGTAATGGCTTTCGTACCCGCCTCCATGGGTGTGCCCGGCACGGACCCCTTCCCCCTCTTTGCCCTGTTGATCATCGGCTTTTCCGTTCTCTACATGACCGGCGCCATGTACGTGGAGACCCGTCCGGCCGCCACAAAGGAAGAGGCGGCGACCGACGCGGTGCCGGAGGCACCCGTTGCCTCGGCCCACCCTGCCTGGGTCATTTTCACCGACCTGGACGGAACCCTGTTGGATGTTAAGACCTATCGGTACGATGCGGCCCGTCCGGCGCTGGACCTCATCAGGGAACAGCGTATTCCGCTCATTTTATGCACCAGCAAGACCAGGGCAGAGGTGGAGCCGCTCCGCAAGGCGTTGGACAATCCTCACCCCTTTATCGTGGAAAACGGCGGCGCGCTGTACATTCCGGAGGGCTGCTTCAAACAGGTCCCGGCAAACGCCTCGCTGCGTGATGGCTTCCACGTCATCGAGTTCGGGGTGCCTTATGCGCAGCTCCGGCAAGGCCTGCAGCGGATCGAAAAACAGGTGGGGATTCCCTTGCGGGGCTTTGGGGACCTGACCCTAGAGGAGATCGCCCAGCAGACCGGTTTGCCGCACCACGAGGCTGAACTGGCCCGCCGACGGGAATATGATGAGCCGTTCCTGATCGGGAACAACACGAAGTCCTTGGAAGAAATCCGCGAGGCAGCCGCCCAGCTCGGCCTGACCGTCGTATCCGGAGGCCCCTTTTTGCACCTGGTGGGGGGGACGGACCGGGGCCGGGCTTGCTGCCTGCTCATCGACCTCTACCGTCAGGAGCGGGGAGACGTGCGCACAGCAGCCTTGGGTAATGGATGGAATGACCTGCCCATGTTGGAAGCGGTGGAACATCCCTTCCTGATCCAGCCCACCGATGGCTCGCACCAAAACGGGTTAAAGGTCGAAAACCTGACCCATCTGAAGGGAACCGGCCCCGAAGCCTGGAAGGAAGGGGTGTTCGGGTTACTGAAAGTGAACGATCCCGCGGCCGCCGCCAACCCATCCAACTGACCTCGCTAATCCGGCTTCACCCCGTTTCTCCTCGGCGGACTGGGCCCGAGACCAGGCTGCGTCATGCGAAGGCCATGGTATAATGCACGAACCCATGGCCACTCCCCTCCAACAAGATACCGCCCTTGCCACAGACCTCATCCTCGACGAGTTGTTCGATCTGACCCTATACAAATCCTTTCGGAATCTCACCAAGGGGGATTCCCAAAAGATGCTCGACGAATTGATCCAGATCGAGACCAAGCATCTCGCCTTCTGGCAAGAAATTTTCGGTCTGAAGCTGACCAGCCTCGACCTTCCCCGGCGCCTGAAACTTCACCTGCTGACCCTGGCCGGCCGGCTCTTCGGAGTCGTCGCCATTCACCTGATCGTGGAAGCCATCGAGGTCCACGGCATCCGAAAATACCTCGCCCTGTGGGACACGCACGGCAGCGACCCGCTCGGTGTTGCGCTGAAGGACATCCTGAAAGACGAGATCCAGCACGAGGACAAGTTCGTCACCGACCTGATCAAACGCCGCATCAACCCCGAGCGAATTCGGAACATCTTTCTGGGGATGAACGACGGGTTGGTGGAAATCCTGGGCGCCGTGAGCGGGTTCTTTGCGGCCTTTAACGACAGCGTGACAGTCCTGATCGCAGGGACGACCGCGGCGGTGGCCGGATCCCTGTCCATGGCGGCAGGCATCTACGTCTCCTCGAGCTCGGAGCGGGAGGTAAACCGGACGGAGATCGACAAGGTAAGGTTTCTGGGTCAGGTAGTCCGTTCTGGGGAGGAACTGGAGCTTCCCCTTCATTCCGCGCTGCTGGTAGGAGCCACTTACCTAATCGGCGCCTTGGTGCCGCTCTTCCCCGTCTTTTTCGGGGCCACCCATGCCTGGTATTCCCTGGTCACGGCCGGAAGCATGATCATCCTGGTCTCCACGATCCTCGCCTTTCTCTCGGGCATGGACATCCGGAAACGCATTCTGACCAACCTCGTCATCATTGCTGCCGCCGTGGGCGTCACCTACTCGATTGGCCTGTTG
>JBFFYZ010000188.1:0-4792 GCA_041568895.1 Nitrospiraceae bacterium | reverse complement strand
CCGCGCAAACCCACGCCATCCCCTTTTACGGGCAGTACGGCTTTCAGGTGCAAGGAGGGGAATTCCTGGACGCCGGCCTTCCGCATCGCCTCATGGTTCTTACCTTGTCGGCCTGATCGATCGTCCGCCGGGGCCGAGGGGCTAACTGTCGAGCCACAACTTCACCGCGAACAGCAGCACGGTCGCCGTCACGAATCCCCGTACCCAGGCATGGCCTTTGCGCACGGTCAAACGGACGCCGACCAATCCTCCCAACACCGTCCCGGCGGCCAGTGCCAAGCCCATCGGCCAGTGCACCTTTCCGTCCCAGGCGAAGATAAACAGGGACACCGCCGTAAAGACCAGGACGCTCAGCACCTTGATCGCATTGCCCCGGACGAGATCCACGCCCACCAGGGTGGTCACGGCTAGGATCAAAAACCCCACGCCGGCCTGAACGAACCCGCCATAAATGCCGACGAGGAAGAAACCGAGCCCCAGCGCGAAGTACCGGAAGGTCCCGCTAGGCTGCTGGTGTCGGTTCTGTTTGGACAAGGGATCCCACAGCGTCCAGAGGGTCACCGCTACCATGAGCAGGGCGAGGATCTTTTGGAACGCCTGGTCGCCGACCATCAGTGCCGCCCAGGAACCCAATACGCTGCCGAAGGTCGCGGGGACCGCCGCCCACAGAAGGGACGGCCACTCCACGATCCCATGCCGATGGAACCCCCACACGGCGCCGATGTTCTGGAGGACGATGCCGACCCGGTTGGTCCCATTGGCCACCACGGCCGGAAGACCAAGAAAAATCAGCAGCGGCAGGGTCAAAAACGACCCGCCCCCGGCGATCACATTGAGGATCCCGGCCACGCAGCCGGCGACGAACAGGATCACATATTCGATCCCCGGGACCAGATCACCCATCGTTGGAAGCCGTCCTCTCAGCGTCGGATAATCGATTCCTCATTAATCTTGGGTGGGCATAGTAGTAGAATTCACCCAATCCTGCCACCGGAACGTACACCCGAAAGGCAGGGCTGGGAAAGGCATGGAGCTTCACCCCAATTGAGGCTTGCGTGGAGAATCGAAAACCTCGGATCTTTCTGGTACAACTATCCGCTATGGCCAATCCCCACCACCTGGAGTTGCTCAAGCAGGGCGTTGAATCCTGGAACCAATGGAAAAAGGCCAACCCCACCGTCCGGGCTGAGCTCAGCGGGGCCAACTTAGCCGGAGCCGACGTGACCGGGGCGGATTTGACCGGCGCGGATCTAAGCGATGCCAACCTCCGGGGCGCGCAGGTTAAAGGGGCAGTGCTCATGGGCGCCAATCTCAGCGAAGCGAATCTCACCGAGGCGGATCTCTCCGGCGCCAATCTCCGCCAGGCGAACCTGTCGCAGGCCGATCTCATCAAGGCCACCTTGACCGGGGCCGAGCTGGTTCGGGCCAACCTGTCTCGCGCCGACCTGTCGGGGGCGAAGGGGGACGGCGCGAAGATGAGTGAGGCGAACTGTTCCCGGGCGGTCCTGGACGGCGCTTTCCTGGTCGGTGTCACCCTGCAGGGGGCGAACCTTCGAGAAGCCAGTTTGAAACAGGCGGACTTGCGGGACGCGAATCTGCAGGAGGCCGAACTGGTGCAGGCCGATCTGGAACAGGCCATTCTCGCCGGCGCGCATCTGGCAAAGGCCACCCTCCTGAGAGGCAACCTCAAGGGGGCGAACCTGTCGGGGGCCAAGCAAGTGACGCTGATTCAACTGTCCAAGGTGCAGACCCTTCACGGAGCCCAAGTGGACCAGGACTTGTTGGTCGGAATCACCAAACAGTATCCGAAACTGCTGCAGGAGCCCTGAGGGCCGGGCGAAATCGAAAGCGGGACTGGAAAACCACCCCGGCGCCGAAAAAAGGAGAAGACCTTCATGGTTGAAACCAAAGCCTTATGGGACTGGCTGTCCGAGTCGAGCAGCATCGTGATCGTGGACGGCCTCAGTTCGGTGGCGTTGCTGGTGGTGATCCTGGTGCTGCGGACCCTGCTCGTACGCATGGCGATGAAAAGTCCTGGGCTGTCCGTGGAGGCCCGTCGTCGATGGGTCGTGTCCATCCGCAATACGATGGCGGCCCTGTTTATCGTCGGGCTGATCTTCATCTGGGCCCATGCGTTGTCGGCTTTCGCAGTGTCCCTGGTCGCGATCGCCGTGGCTCTCGTGCTGGCCACCAAGGAGCTGCTCCTCTGCATCAGCGGGGCGGTCCTCCGCATTGGGTCGGATGCCTATGCCCTGGGGGATCGTATCGCGATCGGGGCGCTCCGAGGCAACGTGCTCGACCAGAATTTGTTCGCGACCACCCTCTTGGAGATCGGGCCCGGGGAGAAGTCTCAGCAGTACACCGGTCGCGTCGTGGTCTTTCCCAACAGCCTGCTGCTGAGCGCGCCGCTGATCAATGAGACCTATCGGAAGGAATACATCGTTCACGTCCTCACGGTGCCCCTGACCACTGAGGATGACTGGCTGGCGGCCGAGAAAATCCTACTGGAGGCCGCTAATGCGGAGTGCGGGTCCTTTGTGGACGAAGCCCACCAGCACTTGAAGCAAATGGAGGGGAAGCATTGGTTGGATGCCCCGTCGGTCCAACCCCGCGTCACGCTCCACATGCCCGAGGCCGGAAAAGTCCATCTACTGCTTCGTTTTCCGGCCCCCGCGCACCGGACGTCGCGGCTGGAGCAGGCGATTCTGCGGCGCTTCCTGGCGAGCTTTAAACCGATCCATAAGCCGAAGTAATCGGTTCGTGGCAGGAGATGGGCCATGTGGCCGGCATTGATTTCCCCGTCACCGTGATTGAGAATGACCCCGAGAGGCGTGGGGGAACACTGTACGGACAGTCAGACAGCCATTGTAGGAGGTAGCATGTTGGGAGGTAGGGGTATGAGGAGTGTGCGCTGCCGGCGCTGGTGGATAATCGTGGCGGTCTGTCTGGTGCTGGTTGCCTGCTCCCCCTGGCAGGATTCGTACCTCAAAGAGGCCACCGACAGCGCCACCCGGACCGACGTCAGGAAAAGGCTCGGCCCACCCCACGAAGTCGACCAGCGGCTGTTGGATGGGGAGACGACGTGGGTGTACCGGTACGCCATGACCCAGAGCGAATTGCATCCCGGACGACCGTCGACTATGCTCAAGAGCGCGACTGATGCCAGCGCGGAGGCGGCGGCGATGATCAAGGGAGGGGGACCGTCGACCTCTTCGGAAAAACTGACCTGCATACGCTACGTGCTGACCTTTGACAAGACCGACGTCTTGCGAAAATGGATGCGCGAGGAATGTTAAGAAAACGGGAATTTATGGCATCCGGCCGACCAGGTGGCCCGTGACCCACCAGTCCTCCGATGAACCTACGGACGAACGGGCCACCTCGGCCCGACACCGGGCCTTCATCGCCCGCATCGTGGCCAAGCTGGGACTCGCCGGGGGATTTATTGCCGGCATTTACGGCCTCGACCAGCCCGAGAGCCTGTGGCTTCAGACCGGGTTCGGGCTTCTCATTACCGGTATCCTGGCCCAAGGCTACGCCTTCTACCACGGCCTCACGCGCGGCTGGTCCGAGCACGAAAAGCGCAAAGAGTCGATGTAAGCCGGTGCGTGATCTCCGCATGAAGTCAGGACCGTTCCGGACCTACCGCATCAGCACCTTCCCGGTTTTGCTCCAGTAATAGAAAATCGAGAGGTTCGGATAGATAGACTCGCTCGCATTCTGGCCGGCGACCGTGAACAGCACGCCGGCGGCCCCGACGAAATTGGTTTTGCCGAATCGCCATTGGATGACCGGCTCCACGCCGACGATGCTGAACCCGCTCTGTTGTCCCCGGTTGATGGCGTGGCCGTCAGCGCGCCAGGTGAGGCCATGCAAGCTGACGAATTCCAGGCCATAGCCGAACCCGGTGTCGTCATCCAGGATGTGCTCAAAGGCGATGCGGGTGTTGACCAGATCGCCGGTGTACGTGGTCTGCCCCTCTTCGTGCCCCGGCGCCGCATAGGTGTAGAAGACCCCGGCTTGGATCCGGAAGGGTTTCAAATTCTTCCTGGCCATGATGCCTTCGGTGATCCCGATTTCACCGAACCGAGTGGCGGGAAAGCGACCGATCGGCGCAAACCCTCCCGGTGGTTTTTGGGTACCCAGCCATTTCCCGGTCGGCACCACGATATGGTTGAACACCGTGATGGAGGGCAGCAGGGTGTCCGGGTCCTGAACGACGGGCCGGTATTTGATGGCAATCGAGGTATCGCCTGGGCCGGTATCCGTCGTGGTCTTCCCGTCCTGCCGAGCCCAGAAGGATTGGAGCGACGTGGTGGCTCCGAACTGGATGTGGTCGTTCAGTCCGTAGGCAAATTCCAGCGAGGGCTCCTGCACGCTGTAGAGATGAACCGGTCCGCTCTTTCGGTCGGAGAAGAATCGAAACCGATTGTCGAAAGAGTGCTCCCCCACCTGGGAGAAAATAAACGGCCGGAGCAGGTATTGCCCTTTTGGCTGGAGGTCCACCGCGGTATGGAGGATGGGACCGTGGGAGAAGGGATTCCAGCTTTTCCGGTATTTTTCGATCTCCTCTTGCGAGGGGACCCACTCCCAGGCTCCGAGAGGCCGTGGAGAAATGAGACAAGCGACGGTGAAACAGATCAGAAGAATTCCGGACAGGGCGACGAATCGAAAGGAATGTGAGGCGAAGGCGACAGGGCTCATCTGGGCCGGTGCTCCATGACTTCCTCCATGAGTTCGTAGATTTGTGTTCGGGCCTGGGTCAAGGCGGCGCGGCCCTTGGCCGTGAGGG
>JBFFYZ010000187.1:0-4804 GCA_041568895.1 Nitrospiraceae bacterium | reverse complement strand
CGCCGCTCAGCGTCAATCCTGAGCAAGCCCCACCCACCCTTCGAGGGCCTCAGGGCGCCCTGAGCCTGCCGAAGGGCGGGGTAGTCGAAGGATTGACTTGGCCGGTCCCTTCTTCCTAGACTCCGGCGCCATGACAACACCCTACGACGAGCGAAGCGAACAGGAACTGCTGAGCGACCTGGGAGCGCGGTTCGGGATCGCCCCGGAATATTACGACAACTGGGGACACCGGCATCCCACCTCCGAGCAGACCCTGCGGGCCATACTCAAGGCCATGGGCCTCCGCACGGAGAGCCGGGACGACCTGTTGTCCGAAGTCCGGGCTAGCCTGGAGTCGAGCTGGCGGGCGGTCTGCGATCCCGTTCAGGTCGTCAAACGGGATGGCTCCCAGCCCCGGTGGTCGCTACGCCTTCCATCTGAGGCTCGGGAGGACGCGACCGTGCGGATTCACTGGGAGGTCCGCGACGAAGGCGGGCGCTTCCACTGTGGAGGGGCGTTCGGTCCAGACCTGGTTCCCCACGAATCCTTTTCCGCAAATGGGCGGCGCTATGTACGATTCGAATTGCCGGTCCCGCTCGGGCTTCCGATCGGCTATTACGACCTCCTCGCTCGGGCCCAGACGTCATCTGAGGCGGTGGAGGGCCGGCTGCGATTGATCGTGGTCCCTCCTCGCTGTTTTGTCCCTCCTTCATTCACCGAAGGCGCCAAACTCTGGGGCCTGGCGGTGCAGCTCTACGCCTTGCGTTCCCCCGGGGACTGGGGCGTGGGAGATTTCGGGGACCTGGTCGACCTCGTGGAGTGGGCCACCCAGGAGTTGGGGGCCGGGATCATCGGCCTCAACCCGCTCCATGCCCTGAAAAATTCGCGTCCCTACCATATCAGCCCCTATTCGCCGGACAGCCGCCTCTATTTGAATGTGCTGTACCTCGATGTGGAGCAGATCCCCGAGTTACAGGAATCCGTGGCCGCCAGGCGACTGCTTGCCAACAAGGACTTCCGCTCCAAATTGGACGCGCTGCGGACCAGCGAGACGGTGGATTATGACGAGGTGCTGGCGGCCAAGCGCAGGGTTTTGGAACTCCTGTTCCAGACGTTTCAAAAAGTGCAGCTGACCCCACGGACGACCCGCGGCCGCGCCTTCGAGCAGTTTGTCCGGGAGGAAGGGGAGGCGTTGGAGCGGTTCGCGCTGTTCCAAGCCCTGACGGAGAAATTTCGTCGGGAGTTGCCCAAGGTCTGGAGCTGGACCGAATGGCCCGAGCCCTATCGTGACCCCCGAAGTGCCGCCGTCCAAGCCTTTCGGAAGGAGCAGGAATCCCAGGTCCAATTTCACCAATATCTTCAGTGGGTGGCCAGCGCGCAGTTGGGCGCGGTGCATGCCCGGTCCCGGCAGGTGGGGATGGCGGTCGGATTGTATCTCGATCAGGCGCTGGGGAGTTCCCGTTCCGGCAGCGATGCCTGGGCCTTCCAGGACGTGTTGGCCCTCGGCGCCGATTGCGGTGCTCCTCCCGATGCCTTTTCCTTGCAGGGGCAGAACTGGGGTCTGCCTCCGCCGGATCCCGTGCGGTTGCGGGCGAGCGGGTATCGGATGTTCATTGAGCTCCTGCGAAAAAACCTGAAGTATGGGGGCGCGATCCGATTGGATCACGTGATGGCCCTGATCCGGCTCTTCTGGATTCCCCGCGGCCTTCCCGCCAAGGACGGGACCTATGTCTTGTATCCGGCAGACGATTTATTGGGGATCCTGGCGTTGGAAAGCGTCCGACACCGCGCGGTGGTCGTGGGGGAAGATTTAGGCACGGTCCCGGACGAGGTCCGAGAGAAGTTGACCGCCTATGGGGTCCTGTCCTATCGGGTCTTGTATTTCGAGCGTGAGCCTGATGGGTCCTGGAAGGCGCCCGCGACCTACCCGGCTCAAGCGGTCGCCGTGGTGACCACCCACGATCTCCCGACCTTGACCGGCTTTTGGAAAGGCTACGATATTCAGGTGCGGGCCCGGTTAGGCTTATTCCCCGATGACCAGACCCACGCCAAGGCATGGGATGAGCGGCGTCGGGACAAACGATTGATGCTTCAGGCCCTCCAGGGACAGGGATTGCTGCCCGAAGGGGTCGGCTCCGATCCGGAGACGGTGCCGGCCATGACCGAGGATCTCTGTCAGGCGATCCATACCTTTCTCGCCCGGACCCCATCCTGGATTGTGCTGGTCGCGTTGGAAGATTGTCTCGGGATTTTGGATCAAACCAATTTGCCGGGAACGCTCGACACCCATCCGAACTGGTCGTTGAAAATTCCCGTTTCGCTGGCCGAACTCCGGCAGGAGGCCAAGATTCGAGGTCTGGCTGAGCTGCTCAACGGCCTTCGTCCCTTTACGTCAGGACCAGGACCCACCCCGGGCCCTGACCACCCCCATGGTTGATCAGCCGGCACTCGACCCCCAGGCTTCCGTCTCCCGCTGGCAGCGGATCGGCCGGTTGGCGGAATCGAACCGAAATTTGCTGGTTCTGGGAGGCGCCTTTCTCTTGATCCTCCTCATCATGGTGGCCGAAATCGTCACCCCCGCCAACGTCGTGGGGGCCTACGGGTTTGTGCTCCCGCTCCTCCTCATCGCGACGACCGGAAACCGCCGGCTGATGTGGCTGACGTTGGTGCTCTGTATCATCGCCACGTACGCGAGCCTTCTTCGGCCGGCCAAGCCAGGGCGGTTTGTCTCTGCCGCCATCAACCGGACGGTGGTGGTCGGAGTTCTGGTGGGAGTGGCCTATTTCGCGATCACCCGGGAAGAGCGGAAGGCCAGGGAAGAAGCGGCCCAGGCCGAACTGGCGACCCAAACCGAGAACCTGCTCAGGGCCAACGCCCAACTGTCGGAACTCAAAAATGAGTTGGGCCGGGCGGAACGGCTCGCCGCCGTCGGCCAACTCGTGGCATCCGTCGCGCACGAAGTGGGGACCCCCTTGCATTCCATTGCCTGGCACCTCCAGGCCTTGGAAGAAGAGGCGGCCTTGACCCCGGACATGCGGAAACGGATCGACATCATAGATTCGCAGATCGCTCGCGTTGTGCGGATCATTCAGGACTTGCTGTCCTCCACCCAGCAGCGGAAGCCCACGCTGGCACGGCTTCCCGTGGATCGGTTGCTGCATCCGGTCACCGCTCTGATGGGCCCTTCTTTTTTGGCCAAGGGCGTCTCATTCAAACTCGAGCCCATCGCGGACCAGCCAATGGTGTGGGGGGATGTCGAGCAACTCCAGCAGGTGCTGGTGAACCTTCTCACCAACGCCCTGGCGGCGACTGGTCCAGGGGGCGACGTGGCGGTTCTGGTCGGCCGCCGTCCGGCCACCCCGGAGGAACGGGACAACCGGCCCGACGGTAGGGATGCGGACTGTGGAGAGATGGTCACGGTCGCTGTGCGGGACACCGGTTGCGGGATGCCAGCGGAGCATCTCAATCGGGCCTTCGAGCCCTTCTTTACCACGAAGGCCTTCGGAACCGGGACGGGGTTAGGTCTCTTTCTCAGCCGGCAGGTCCTTCTGGCCCATGGCGGATCCTTGACGATCGAGAGCGAAGTGGGGAAGGGAACGACGGTGGTCCTCGCCCTTCCCGGCAGCACGGGCGGTTCGTTGTCCCACGACCAGGAGGTCGCCCATGGAGCCTGAGGCCAGGGTCCTGGTGGTGGACGATGATGCGGTGGCTCGAGACCTCCTGGTGGAGGCCCTCCAGAAGGAGGGTTACGCTGTGGAGGCTGTGGCGGACGGAGCGGAGGCCATCCAACGGGGGCGGCAGACCAGGTTTGACCTGGTGCTGACCGATATTCGCATGGGAGCAGTGGACGGTCTGACGGTGCTGAAGGAGTTCAAGCAATTCAGCCCGGACACCTCCATCGTGCTGCTTACCGCCTTCGGGTCTATGGAAGGTGCCATTGCAGGCATTCGCCAGGGCGCCTATGACTATCTGGCCAAACCGTTCAAAAAAGAGGAAATCCGGCTGGTCGTCCGCCGAAGTCTCGAACACAGCCGCTTGATCCGGGAAAATACACGCATCAAGGAGGAATTGCGCGAACGGCAGGAGCGCTCCCAGTTGGTGGGCAGCAGCGCCGCGATGCTGGAGATTTATAAGCTGATCGCCCGGGTTTCCGTCGGCAAAAGCAACGTCCTGTTGGAGGGGGAGAGCGGGACCGGCAAGGAGTTGGTGGCCCGGGCGATCCACCACAACAGTCCCAGGCGGGACCGTCCCTTCGTGGCCGTGAACTGTGCGGCGCTGCCGGATACCCTGCTCGAGTCCGAACTATTCGGATACGAACGGGGGGCCTTCACGGGAGCGGTGACCGCCAAGCGGGGCCTCCTCGAAACGGCTCATGAGGGCAGTATTTTTTTAGATGAAATCGGAGACCTCGGTTCGGCGGTGCAGGTCAAGGTCCTGCGGGCGTTGCAAGAGCAGGAAATCCGTCGGATCGGCGGGACCGGGGTGATCAAGGTGGACGTCCGCATCATTGCGGCGTCCAACCGGGACCTTGCCGCCCTCGTGCGCGAGGGCCGGTTCCGGGAGGATCTTTTCTATCGGTTGAACGTCGTCCGGATCTTGCTTCCCCCCTTGCGGGAGCGCCGGGAGGACATTCCTTTGTTGGCCTACCACTTCCTGCAAAGGTTCACGGAGGGCCAGACACGTTCGACACGGGGCTTCGTGCCGGAGACCCTGGCCCTGCTCCAGCGGCACGATTGGCCGGGGAATGTCCGGGAATTGGAAAACGTCATCGAGCGGGCCGTCTCCCTAGGGCAGGGCCCCCTGATCACGCCCGATGATCTCCCAT
>JBFFYZ010000186.1:0-4818 GCA_041568895.1 Nitrospiraceae bacterium | reverse complement strand
TGATGGGAAAGATCGACGGCGAACTCCGCCTTCCGCTCTGTCCGCTCTCGCCAGACTCGCGCGAGAAGTTGACGCGCGCCTTGAAAGACTACGGGTTGATTTGAACCTGTGGTGACGCGTGATGAGTGACACGTGACGAGTAAAGATTCCGGGTCCTGCGTCACGATCGTATTCCCACGTCACCCGTCACTCGTCACCCATCACGGGGCTTCGAGATGATCAAAGTCATTGTGACCGGCGCCGCCGGCCGGATGGGCAGCCGGTTGGTCTCCCTGTTGAAAGAGTCGGCGGCGTTGACGCTTGTCGGCGCGGTAGAAGGCAAGGGCCATGCGGCCGTCGGAGAGGACGTCGGGGAGGTCGCCGGATCCGGCCAGACGGGGATCCTGATCCGGGACGATTTAGAAGGGGTCCTGGACCGGGGCGAGGTGGTGATCGATTTCACCAGCCCCGCGGCCACCCTGGCACACCTGCGGTTAGCGGCCCAACACCGGCGCGCGATGGTGATCGGCACCACCGGCTTTACCGCGCAGGAGCTCACGAACCTCCGAAGCCTGGCCAAGCCCCTTCCCTGCGTGTTCTCGCCCAACATGAGCGTCGGCGTGAATCTGTTATTCAAGGTCATCGCCGAGATGGCCAAGACGCTGGGAGATGACTACGACATCGAAGTGATCGAAGCGCATCACCGGTTGAAAAAGGACGCGCCCAGCGGGACGGCTTTGAAGATGGCCGAGGTCCTCGCCAAAGCCGTGGGCCGCAACCTCGACCAGGTCGGGGTCTATGCCAGAAAGGGGCTCGTCGGCGAGCGCAAACCGGGTGAGATCGGGGTCCAATCCATCCGGGCGGGCGATATCGTGGGGGACCATACGGTGCTGTTCGGCGGAATGGGCGAGCGGGTGGAGGTCAGCCATCGGGTCCAGAGCCGGGACACCTTTGTCCGTGGCGCTCTTCGGGCAGCCCGATGGGTGGTCAAACAACCCCCCGGTTTGTATGACATGATGGATGTGCTGGGCCTGCGGTAGGGAGGCGCGCCTCCCTACCCCAGCTTCCCTCAGGCCTCGACGGAACGAATCAGGCCAGTTTTACTGGGCGGGTAGTTGTAAGTAGAGAAACACGGGTATGGCAACGGCACTGGCCAACGTCAGCCACCGCTTGCGAAAGACGTCGTGGATGCCGAAGATCAGCACCGCCGCGATGGCCGCGAAGTACATGAACGCGTTGCCTCTGGAATAGCCTCCTGCTTCCGAAGCGAACACGATTGCCGGTGTAAGTGACAGCAACAAGACCAAGCATACGCCGAAGAGTCGCTTCATAATCATTCCCTCCTGGTGAAGGCACGCGTTTCGATTCCTAGAAACAGCAACGCCCCCGCAGGCCGGTCCCTCCCACGAAGGCGTGTTCTTTGGTTCCTTGACTGGGCTGACTGTTTGGCCGCCGGCCGCACTACCCCGGTTCCATGGCTGACCCTCACATTCTGTATTGGAGATTATCTTGCGCCTGCGTCCCGGCTTTGTCAACGGGGCCAGGGGCGTGGGGAAGGTTCGGGGGGGCGGCTAGACAGGCCGGATTTACAAGTCCCGGCGGCCTTCGAGGGATTTAATCAGGGTGACCTCATCGGCGTACTCGATGTCCATGCCGACGGGGATTCCGTACGCAATGCGGGTCACGCGGACGCCAAACGGCTTCAACAGCTTGGTCAGGTAGATGGCCGTCGCCTCCCCCTCGATGGTGGGGCTGGTCGCCAGGATCACCTCTTCGATTCCTCCTTCCTTGACGCGGTCGGCCAGTTCCTGCGCGCGAATGTCCGAGGGGCCAACGCCATCGAGGGGCGAGAGGGAGCCGAGCAGAACGTGGTAAAGGCCGCGATACCCGCCGCTTCGTTCTACCGCGTACAGGGTGCTCGGTTCCTCCACCACCAGGATTTTGGTTCGATCCCGTTTGGGGTTGAGGCAGAATTCGCAGAGCTCGCCTTCGGCAATATTCCGGCATTGGCGGCAGAAGGCCAGCCCGTCTTTGACAGCCCGGATCGCGTCCGCCAGGCGGAACGCCTCCTCCCGCTCGGCCTTTAAGAGGTGGAACGCCAGACGCTGCGCCGTTTTCTGCCCGATGCTGGGTAGGCGCACCAGTTCCCGAATCAGTTGGGCGAGGAGGCCTTTGTCGTCAATCCCCATAGCGGCTCTCGGATGGCGCTCGGCGGGCTCTCCATGACCGGGAGACCGCTTCGAGGGCCGTCACATCATCCCGGGAATTCGCAGGCCACCCGTAATTGCTTTCATTTCTTCCGTCATCATATCGCGGGCCTTGCGAAGGGCGTCGTTGGCGGCGGCGACGATCAGGTCCTGGAGCATGTCGGCGTCGCCCGATTTGAGGACTTCCGGATCGATGCGGAGGGAGACGATTTGCATGGCTCCGCTGGCCGTGACGGTCACCATCCCGCCCCCGGCTGTCCCCTCCACGGTCTTGGCGGCGGCCTCTTCCTGGATCTTGGCCATCTGCTCCTGCATGGCCTGCGCCTGCTTCATAATATTGCTCAAGTTACCGAACGGATTTTTTGTCATGAGCGGGAATCCTCCTGCGGAGATTGTTGCCTGACTTCGATCACCTCTGCCCCGAAGAGCTCGGTGGCCTGTTTGACCAGGGGATGGGAGCGAGCCTGCGCCAGAAGGGCCTCCTTCTGGTTTTGTTGTTTGGCCGTCCGAAGCTGGGCCATGCTGGGCCCGGCGGGTTGCCCATCCGGCAATTCCTCCACGCGAAGCCGAACCGGGTAGCCGGCCAGCTCGCTGCAGATCTCGCCAAGCATCTTCAGCGCATCCGGTTTCTCCACTCGCGTGCGGGCCACCGAGGCGTTCTTGGGATAGCCGATCCTCACCAACCCGTTGTCGATGCCCGCCAGGGTACCCTGCGCCAGGAAGGGGCTCAAGCTGGGATGGGCCGAGTCCACACGCTCCAGAATTTCTTCCCAGGTGAACGGGGCTGGTTCGCTGGGGGCGTCTAGGGTGGAGGGAGCCGGCGCTGCGGCAGACGAACCAGCAAGCTGGGAATGGGTCTTTGCGAGGCTCTGCCGGGGCTGCCCTTGTCCGCTGGCCTGGGCGGGTGGCGGAGGCGGGGCTGGCGGCATCGCGGGCCGCTCCGTGTGAAGAGTTCCGGAGGCTCGACCGGGCTGCGGCGCATTCAACCGGGCCCGTTCGCCAGCCCGCTCGGGCGTCGGGGGCGAAGCGCGGACCGGGGAGGATACCGTCCGACCGGCCTCAGACTGGGGCGGTCGGGCCTGACCGGAGGCCTGGGATCCCCCTCCTGATTCCGCTTTGGGCGGCGCTTGGGTGCCTGCCACCCCAACCCTCGTGGCCCGGATGGCGGCGACTTCAAGGACGAAACGGGGATGAGTGCTGAGGCGCAAGGAATCTTCCGCGTGGGCAAAGATCCGGAAGAGTTCCTGGAGATGGTCCGGCCCAAAGGCCTTGGCATCCGTCAGGACCTGTCGGATTTCCTCCTCGGACAGCTCAATCACCCCTTTCAACGCGGTCAAGTCCGCGGAGCCGGATGCCCCTGAGGACGAAGGAACCACTGCGGACACCAGCATGTTCCGGACGTGCTCGACCACGTCGGCGCAATAGGCGCGGAGGTCGTGGCCTTGGTCCAGCACCTGGGCAACGATCTGCACCGCGGCCGCGCTGTCCTGGCGAATGACGGCGTCGACCATGCCCCGGACGTGCTCCTGGGGGACCGCTCCCAGCAAGGTCTCCAAGTCGGTTTGTTTGATGGACTTGCCGCCAAAGGCCACCGCCTGGTCCAACAGGCTCAGCGCATCGCGCATGCTGCCTTCGCTGGCTCGGGCGATGGCGGCCAGGCTCCGGTCCTCCACCTCGATTCCATCCTGGTCGGCGACGTGGCGCAGACGCTGGATGATCTCGGTCCTCGGAATTCGACGAAAATTGTAGTGCTGGCATCGGGACAATATCGTCGGAGGAATCTTGTGAATTTCGGTGGTGGCGAAGATGAAGACCACGTGGGCAGGGGGTTCCTCCAGCGTTTTCAAGAGGGCGTTGAAGGCCGAATTCGACAGCATGTGGACTTCATCGATGATGTACACCCGGTAGCTCCCCCGAAAAGGCGCGAACTTCACGTTTTCGCGGATCTCGCGGACATCATCGACGCCCGTATTCGAGGCCCCGTCAATTTCGATGACGTCCACCGATGTGCCCTGGGTGATCTCGACGCAATTGGGGCAGATGTCGCAGGGGGTGCTGGTGGGCCCGCGTTCACAGTTCAGCGCCTTGGCGAGGATGCGGGCGACCGTGGTCTTGCCCACCCCGCGCGTGCCGGAAAAGAGGAACGCATGGGCGATCCGCTGGCTGGTAATGGCGTTGACCAGCGTCTGCACCACGTGGGGCTGTCCGATCACCTCCCCAAAGGTGCCGGGCCGGTATTTTCTTGCTGAAACCTGGTAGTCCATCTTGTTCAGGGCTGAGGACTGAGTGCTGAGGACTGAGATGTTAAAGGCCGGGAGATTCCTCGCCTCTCCGAATGCTCAGAACTCAGTCCTGAGTCCTCAGCACTCCGTAAGAAAACGGGGCCAGGTGAACCTGCGGCACACAGAGTCGCCTGCTTACCGTTGCTTCCTTCCGGACCTGGCGGGGTTCACAGGATTCTGTTGCACAGGGCCCAGCCCCTCTTTCAAATAACGAGTAACGAATGCTGAGGACTGAGCGATTAGGTCAGGAATGGAAGATGAAGACCCACCCAGTTTTTCTGAGTTTTTTCCGCCTCTCAGTCCTCAGCACCCAGTCCTACGGATATCAAGCCGCTAAGGTACTCTCTCCT
>JBFFYZ010000185.1:0-4819 GCA_041568895.1 Nitrospiraceae bacterium | reverse complement strand
GTTGCGCGGAACGTTGCGTAGGAAGCCGACTGCAGGAACAGCCCTATGATCACCCAAATGAAAGTCCGGGGCCTCATGTTTGACCCCTACAACAACGCTTATATCGTGATCCTGAGAGACGAGGACAATTCGGATTTGTTGCCGATCTGGGTCGGCAAAGCGGAAGCCAGCGCGATCAGCTTCGCCCTGGAATCGATGGTGCCACCCCGCCCCATGACCCACGACCTGGTGAAATCCTTTTTGGACTCCGTGGATGCCAAGGTGATCAGCGTGGTGGTGACCGACCTGAAAGAAAATACCTATTACGCGAACATCCACCTCATGTACGAGGATTCGGAATTTTCCATTGACTCCCGGCCCAGCGATGCGATTGCCCTGGCCCTGCGCGCCGAGGCGCCCATCTTCGCCAAAGAGGAGGTGCTCCGGAAGCAAGCCACCGAGGAATTGGACCAGTGGCTGGAAAATCTCAAGCCCGAGGACTTCGGGAAGTTTGACACCTGAGCACATGGGACCAGCCGAATCCGCAGACCTGATTCAGTTGAAGGTGCACGGGGTCGTCGCCGACCCTAACACCGAGACCCAAATCGTCATCTTGCGGGATGAGCAACACCCGGACATTCTCCCGATTTGGGTTGGGAACGCCGAGGGCACCGCGATTCGGCTGGCCATGGAACAGATCGCGACGCCCCGGCCCATGAGCCATGACCTGATTCGCAGTTTTGCCGAGCACCTGAACGTCAAGATCACCCGGGTCGTGATTACCGACGTCAAAAACAACACCTATTACGCCACCATTCACATGGTCAATCGGGGATCCGACTTGACGGTGGATTCCCGGCCAAGCGACGCCATCGCGGTGGCGCTTCGGACGAACAGCCCGATCTATGTCACGCACGAGGTCCTGAAGCAGCGGGGAGGCGGAAACCTCGACGCCTTGCTGGACAAACTGGGCGCCAAAAACCTCGAGAAACCCAACGCCTAGCACGCCCACACACTCACTGTTCTCTCACACGGAGTTTTGGACGGAAGCCATGAAGACCTATTTAGCGAAACCGGCCGAGGTGATCAGGCAATGGCACCTCGTGGATGCCAATGGAAAAACCCTGGGGAGGCTGGCCGCGCGCGTCGCCGGCATCCTGCGGGGCAAACACAAACCGACGTTCACCCCCAACGTGGACACAGGCGACCACGTCGTGATCGTGAATGCGGAGAAAATTCGCCTCACGGGCGACAAACTCAAGACTAAAGTCTACGCGCATCACACGGGGTATCCGGGCGGATTGAAATCCGCCACCGCCGAGCACCTCCTGGCCAAACGGCCCACGGCCCTGTTGGAAGAGGCCATCAAAGGCATGCTGCCGAAAAACCCACTCGGCAAGCAAATGGCCAGAAAACTCAAGGTCTATGCGGGGCCGGAGCACCCGCACAAGGCCCAGAGTCCCCAACCGATCACCCTGTAACGCCTGGCAATCCGATCTGGACTGAGGAGGACCGTTGACATGGCAGCAGCAGTGCAGTACGCAACCGGAAAACGAAAATACGCCATCGCCAGGGCCTGGCTGTCACCGGGCAGCGGCGAAATGACTGTGAACGAGCGCCCGTTCGATCAGTACTTCCCCCGAGCCTCGCTGAGGAGCCTGATCCAATTCCCGTTGGAGATTACCGGAATGGCGGGGAAATACAACATCCGGGCCACCGTGCTGGGAGGCGGGACGACGGGGCAGGCCGGGGCGCTTCGGCACGCCATCTCCAAAGCGTTGGTGACCATGACCCCATCCCTGCGAGAGACCATTAAAAAGGAAGGGCTCCTGACGAGGGATCCCCGGGTCAAGGAACGGAAAAAGTACGGCCAAAAGGGAGCGAGGCGGCGCTTCCAGTATTCCAAGCGCTGACGGCCGGAGCACGTTGTCGTATCATGGGGAAGGCCGTCCGGCCTTCCCTTTTTTATGCCGTCAACAGCATCTTCTCGATCGTCGAAGGGGGAGCCTCTCGTGTCCTCATCCGAACCCACGAACGTCGCGGTCGTCGGTGCCAGCGGGTATACCGGCGCGGAACTGCTGCGCCTCCTCCTCGGCCACCCCCGCGTCAAGATCAGCGTGGTCACCTCGGAAAAGTCCGCCGGGCAACCGGTGGCGTCGGTCTTTCCACACCTGTCCGGATTGTTGCCGCTGTCCTTCGAGGCCCTGGCACCGGAGGCGCTGCCCAGCCGGGCCGGCGCCGTATTTCTGGCCCTCCCCCATACCAAATCGCTGGCTCCGGCGGCGGCCTGCCTGTCCGCGGGACTACCGGTCGTGGACTTGAGCGCCGACTACCGGCTGAAGGATCCCGCCCTGTACGAACAGTGGTACGGCACACCCCACCCGCACGCTGCCTTGCTCAAGGAAGCGGTGTACGGTCTCCCGGAGCTGCACCGTCAGGACATCCGAAAGGCTCGCCTGGTCGCCTCTCCGGGATGCTACCCCACCGCCGCCATCCTCCAATTGGCACCCTTGGTCGCGGCGGGGCTCCTGCAACCGGACTCGGTCGTCATCGACGCCAAATCCGGCGTGTCGGGGGCCGGCCGATCTCCCGCGCTCGCTTACCATTTTCCCGAGGCTCATGAATCCATCGAGGCCTATAAGGTCGGCCAGCACCGCCACCAGCCCGAAATCGAGCAGGAGCTGACGGAATTGGCCGGCAAGGGCCGTTCGCAACGCCCGGCCTCCTCCTCCCAACGGCAGGCCCCCGTGCAGGTGATCTTCACGCCGCACTTGGTCCCGATGAACCGGGGGATTCTGAGCACGGCCTATTGCCGGCTGTCCCAGCGCGCGGACTCGGCGGACTTGAACGCGCTGTTTCAGGATTTCTACAAAGGCGAGCGATTCATCCGGATCCAGGATGGTCCAGACACAACGAGCCCACGCCACGTTCGCGGGTCCAACTACTGCGACCTCACCGTCATCTCGGACTCCAGGTCAGGGTGGGTCGTCACCGTGGCCGCGCTGGACAATTTGATCAAAGGAGCCGCGGGGCAAGCCATTCAAGCGTTGAATCTCATGCTTGGGTACCCCGAGGAGACAGGACTCACGGCTCCCGGCGTGTACCCGTGACGTGGCGGACCGGAAGCGAAGCAGTGGCCCCAATGGCAGGTTCGTCCCTCCGATGAAATCCGGTCCCAGCGGAGTCACGGCCCCCTCGGGATTTCTCGCCGCCGGCCTGCATGCCGGCATTAAAAAAACTCCGGCGCTCGACCTCGCCCTCGTGGTATCCGAGGACCCGGGGCCGATCGCGGGAGTCTTTACGACCAATCGAATCCTTGCGGCACCGATCCAGGTCTGTCGGGCCCATCTCCGCCGGGGCAAGGGCCAGGCCATTTTCATCAACAGCGGGAACGCCAACGCCTGCACCGGCCGCACCGGCCAAGCGGCCGCCGTGGAAATGGCGCGCCGGGCAGCCGACCTTCTGGGCCTCCCGCACCACACCGTCTTCGTCAGCTCCACGGGGGTCATCGGCCAGCCGCTCCCCATGGGCCCCCTCCGCCGCGGCCTGCCCAAACTAATCGCCCGCCTCCGCCGGGAAGGGGGCCGTGAAGCCGCCCGCGCGATCATGACCACCGACACCACCGTCAAGGAAGCAGCCCTGTCCGCACGGATTGCCGGTCGTACCATCTGGATCGGCGGGATGGCCAAGGGGTCGGGAATGATTCATCCGGACATGGCCACCATGCTGGCCTTCGTGACCACCAATGCCGCCATTGATCGGCGGGCCCTTCAACGGGCCCTGGTGACCTCGGTGGATCAATCCTTTCACCGCATTTCCGTGGACGGCGATACCAGCACCAACGACACGGTCCTGTGTCTCGCGAACGGCACCGCGGGGAATCCGGTGCTCCGTGCCGGGTCCAAACACCTGGCCGTCTTCCAGCAACTGCTGGACCGCGTGTGCCAGGACTTGGCGCTGCAGGTGTGCCGGGATGGCGAAGGCGCGACCAAATTGGTGCGGATCGAGGTGGCGGGCGCAAGAACCCAGGCCGAGGCACAATCCGTCGCCAAATCGGTCGCGACCTCCGCCCTGGTCAAAACCGCGTTGTTCGGTGAGGATGCCAATTGGGGGCGGATCATGGCCGCGGTCGGACGCTCCGGGGTGCGGATCGTGCCCTCCAAGATCACTCTCAGTTTTGACCGGGTGCCGATCGTAAAACGGGGCGTGAGTCTCGGCCCGGTCGCCGAACGGAAGATCGCTCGAGTCGTGAAGCGGAAGGAATTTTCGATCAGGGTGAACCTGGGACTCGGATCAGCACGTTGGTGGATTTGGACCACCGACCTTTCCCACGAGTACGTTACGATCAACGCGTCGTATCGAACCTGACTGGTCGGACTTGATGGCCGGCGCTCTCCTCGATCGACACTCCCCGCTCTCTACTTCCCGCCACGTGGAATTTTTTCATTGGCCCGCTCATGGCCTTTTTACATGCGTTTCGATGACTCGCAAGGCGAACCGTCCCTTGCAAAGGGGTTGAGATTGTGATACTTTTCCACGGTTCTGCAGGGGTTATGGTCGTCTGCCGGGATCGTCCAGGTGACGCTCCCTGGGTGGGCCACGACCTGGCCGTATTATTCAAATCCACGTTGGCGTGATGAGCACGCCACCAAGCTTGGGAATAAGGGGAGAAAGACCTCTCGCCCGCTGAAGCCGAGACCCTGTTCCGGCGAAGGCGGGCGCTCCGCAAGCGATGAAGGGAGGTGAAGTGATGGGAATGGTCACGATCAGAGAGCTGCTTGAGGCGGGGGTCCATTTCGGACATCAAACCAACCGATGGAACCCGAAGATGAAACGCTTC
>JBFFYZ010000184.1:0-4846 GCA_041568895.1 Nitrospiraceae bacterium | reverse complement strand
GGTGTGAACTGGCCCGGGAGCACGATCCGCCCCTCCTGGCTTTGCTTGACCAAATGCTCGGCTACATCGGGATGGTAGGCTTTGATGTACCCGATCAAGCCGTTCAGGAACCGCTGGGATTGGAGCCCCTGGCCTGAACACTCTGTCACGAATTTCAAAGCCCGGTCCAGGACCTCCGTCGTGGTCTGCTGGTCGAGCGCCTGCTGGGCCTGCTGCTTGGTGTAGGTCTCATATTCCTGTTTAAGCTTCTCCGCAAACACCTGTCCCGGCACGCCGGGGATGTGCAAGGGACTCAGGGTACGTCGAAGCGTCTGGATCCCGGCAATAACCTCCCCGTCCTGCCCATCCCGCCGATCCTGGAAATAGCTGAACGTGACCACTTCGATCAGGTTGAACAACGCCGCGGCCTTCTCACCGCCGTGGGCGAACACCTCCTGATAGAATTCCCGACGGTCTTGTGCGAACCGCTCCCCGGCCCGCTTTTGCTGGTATTCGCTGTTGTGCTCCAGATACTCGCAATCGGCGGGGCAGGCAATGCGGACCACACGATGTTCACCGCAGCAGAGACTGCAGATCAGCCCGCCCAGCGCAGGGCAAGGCCGTTTCCCTTTCCTTGAATGGCAGTACACGCACTTACTCATCTACTTATCTTCCTGCCCTTTCTGGCTGGGCTTCGTAAATCGAAAGCCATAGTCCTCCAGGGTCCGCTTTCTCTTTTTCTTGAGGTGGGCCGGTGATTCCAGTCCGTTGATCTCGGCTGCGTTGGCGTAATGGTAGGGGACCAGGATCACATGATTTTTGCGGTCCACGGCCAGATCGGCGGGGGAGTGCAGGAACTCGGCGATCACTTTGAAATCCCCGTCCGGGCCCATTCGCCAGACTTTTCCGGCCGTGAAATCCGACAGGTACAGGCTGCCAAACCGATCGTAGTCAAGGCCGCTCAAATTGTGAAAGCGGGAGGAGAAGAAGGAATTGGAAAATACTTCGGTGATCTTTCCCGTCCGATCCACTTCCAGGATTTTTCCTTTCTTCCAACTGGCCACGATCAGGTTCCCGGTCTTGGGGTGGAGGGTCAGGCCGGACGGCCCGGCCAGCGCCTCGTCCCGCACGAGGATTGACACGGAATGGTCTTTGGTCGTATCCACCCGGTAAATGCTGTCTGTTTCGGTGTCGGAAGCGTACAAGATCCCCTGGCCGTCGTGGACCACATCCGCCAGCGCCACGCCAGGAAACCTGGTGAACGAGACCGTGTGGAGCGGCTTTCCGGTGACGGTGTCAAAGGCGCGAAGGGTATCGATATCGGCGACATAGAGCGTTTGTTTGATTAAGGCCATGCCCTTGGGCGCGTGGAGGATGACCCCGCTCTTTCCACCGCGGATGAACTCGAGTTTGAGGACCTTTCCCGAGCCGTCCAGCCTGGTGATAAAGCCGTTGTTGTCCTTGACCTCCGGATCCCCGTTGGCGTTGGAGATGAAATATTGCTCGCCGGCTTCATCGGCCACACAGCTTTGGGGGCCCTGGAGATCGCCGATCTGCAAGGCTCCGGCCGGATTCGGACCGGCCAGACTGACCAGGAATCCCACAAGCAGGGCTCCGAAGGGAATCAGGGTAGGGAACAGCACCCGGCAGGCAAGCGGGGCTGGGGTGAACTGCCGTGCAGGCATGGATTCCGGAGCGTTCTCCCGGCTTGGTGGCCTGGCTGAGGCCGGTCTTACGAGGGGGCGGTTCTGGGTGAATGCGGTAACGTTCAAGCATTGCATGGTAATCGAGGGTCAAAGGGACTGTCAAGGAAGGTCCCGACTGGTCCTGTGCAGCTCCGGATGTGTCGCGCCGAGTGATCAACCATCACGATATTCTTTGTGGCGGTGCGGATTAGCCAGAGACGTTGACTTCTTTTTGAGAGCCCTGCTAAGGTGAATTTTTAACGGACAAGATCTGTTTTTAGCTTCGCTGGCTGGGACGCCCGTGACGGTCGAAAGAGGACACACCTTTGAGGGGAGGGACCGGTGGGAGCACGATTGATTGATGGCAAAGCCTTGGCCCTGGGAATCCGGGAAGGGATTGCTAAGGAGGTGTCCGCGCTGCTTGCCCAAACCGGGATTCGGCCCGGTCTGGCGGCAATTCTGGTCGGAGACGATCCTGCCTCGAAGCTGTACGTCAAGAACAAGGAGAAGGCCTGCGATGCAGCCGGAATCTACGTGGATGAGCACAAACTGCCGGCTTCGACCACCCAATCGGAGCTTCTGGCTCTCATTGGCAAGGTCAACGCCGACCCCAAGATCCACGGCATTCTGGTCCAGCTTCCGCTTCCCAAGCAGATTGACAGCAAGGTGATCTTGAACGCCGTCTCACCGGAAAAGGACGCCGACGGGTTCCATCCTTACAATATGGGCCACCTGGTGGAAGGCACGGCGATGTTCGTTCCCTGCACTCCGAAGGGGATCATCAAAATGATCGATTCCACCGGGATCCCCATCGAAGGCAAACGGGCGGTGGTGGTCGGCCGGAGTAACATCGTGGGCAAGCCGGCAGCGCTTCTCTTGTTGCATCGGCACGCAACCATTACGGTCTGCCACTCCAAGACCAAGGACCTGCCCGCGGTGTGCCGGGAGGCCGAAATTCTGGTCGTGGCGATCGGACGAGCCAAATTCGTGACCGGCGACATGGTGCGACCGGGCGCCGTGGTCGTCGATGTGGGGGTAAACCGCCTGGAAGACGGCACGTTCGTCGGTGATGTGGACTTTGGTCCGGCCAGCGAGCGGGCGGGCTGGATTTCCCCCGTGCCCGGCGGCGTGGGACCGATGACGATCGCGATGCTTTTGGAAAATACCCTGGAATCGGCCAAGCGCGCGGCAGGTGCACAGCCGCCTCGGACCGCATGAGCCGGGAACCTCGTCGCCTGGGAGACGTCCTGAATCGGGGCGAGTTCGCCGTCACGGTCGAATACAATCCCCCGAAAGGGACGAATATCACGAAGCTGCTGGACAGTGCCCGGAGCCTGCTGGGCCGCGTCCACGCCGTCAACGTCACCGATAATACCGCGGCGATTATGCGGGTGGGGTCGTTGCCCATCTGCCGGCTCCTTTACGAAATGGGCCATGATCCGGTCATGCAGCTGACCTGCCGGGACCGGAACCGCCTCGCCATCCAGTCGGATCTCCTCGGCGCCCACATACTGGGAATCCGCAATGTCCTCTGTCTCACGGGCGACTATCCGACCGTCGGAGACCACAAGGACGCCAAGCCGGTCTATGACCTGGACTCGGTGCAGATCATGCAGGTGATTCAGGGGCTGAACAACGGGCAGGATTTGGCCGGCAACAAGCTGGATGGCCAGACCGAATTCCAGATCGGCGGGGCGGTGACGCCGGAAGCCGACCCCCGGGGTCCCATGTTGGCGAAGTTCGAGGTCAAGGTCAAAGCCGGGGCTCAGTTCTTTCAATCTCAGGCAATTTTTCGCCCCGAACAGTTCATTACCTTCATGCAGGCGGTGCGCCCGTTCAAGGTCAAGGTCCTGGGCGGCATTCTCCTGCTCCGCTCCGCCAAAATGGCCGAATTCATCAACGCGAACATCCCGGGCATCGCCGTGCCCGAAGACATGATCAAGGAGCTCCGCGCGGCGGGGGACAAGCGGGCACTGGATGTCGGGGTGGGGATCGCGGTGGAAACGATCAAAAAGATCCGGAGCCACTGCGACGGGGTGCACATCATGGCCATCAAAGCCATCGATCGGCTGCCCGAGATCCTCCAGAAGGCCGAGGCGGGATAAGCCATGGGATCCGACCTGATGACCGTGCCCGAGTTCCAGCGCCGCAAGCGCCAAGGGAAGAAACTCACGGTCGTCACCGCCTATGACGCGCTTTTCGCGCGGATCGCGGAGGAAGCCGGCATCGAAACGATCCTCGTCGGGGATTCCCTGGGCGTGGTGGTGCAGGGCCAACCGAACACCCTGCGCGTGACCATTGAGGACATGTGCTACCACACGAGGCTCGTGGCCTCCGGCGCCAGGTCCGCGCTCGTCATCGCCGACCTCCCGTTTCTCAGCTATCAGGTGAGCGACGAGGAAGCGGTCCGAAACGGCGGCCGGCTGATTCAGGCCGGGGCCGCGGCCGTGAAGCTGGAGGGAGGCCGGCCGGTCCTAGACCGAGTACGGGCGCTCGTCCGGTTCGGGATTCCCGTGATGGGCCACCTCGGGATGACCCCCCAGTCCGTCCACGCCTACGGGGGATACAAGGTCCAGGGCAAGGACCCGGCCAGCGGGGAGGGCCTTCTCGAAGACGCCCAAGCGCTGGAGCAGGCGGGAGCCTTTGCCATCGTGCTGGAGGCCATTCCCGCCGAGCTGGGCCAGCGGATTACGGGCAGTCTCACGGTACCCACCATCGGCATCGGAGCGGGTCCCCATTGCGACGGCCAGGTGCTGGTGCTGTACGATCTCCTTGGCCTCTTCAACGATTTCGTTCCGAAATTTCTGAAACCCTACGCACACCTCAAGGCCGATGCCCTACAAGCACTCCGCCGCTTCAAAGAAGAAGTCGAAACCCGAAAGTTCCCCACCGACTCGGAAAGTTATCACTGACAGAGCGCCGGATTTTCCCCCATTTCAGCGCTCCCTTCCTACCCCGCCGTAGTCCTTTCGCATGAGACCCCTCGGGTAGGAATTTCCCAAAAGTAGTGGCGATCTGAACCGCACGATCCCCCTCAGGCCATGGCCTGGGATTCCTGGGGCCAAAGCCATGAAACCCGTTGAATTTCTGGTTTATTTTGATCTGTGGTAAACTCAAAAGCAGTTTCTCGCTGTTCACCAAAGACCGGAGGGGAGCGGGATGGCACAATCTGAGGAATCCCT
>JBFFYZ010000183.1:0-4868 GCA_041568895.1 Nitrospiraceae bacterium | reverse complement strand
TTCCTCGTCGCTCAGGATCATGCTCTTGCGCTCGGCCCCCATGAGGACCTTGTCCTTGGCGGTCTCAAAATCGATCCGCTCCACGACTTTCTTGTTCTGGCGGGCGGCAGCCAGGGCAGCCTCGTTGACCAGGTTCTCGAGGTCCGCCCCCGAAAAGCCGGGCGTGCCTCGGGCGATCTTGTCCAACTCCACGTCCGTGGCGATCGGGACCTTCTTCGTGTGCACCTTCAGGATCTCCGCCCGCCCGCGCAGATCCGGCCGATTGACCACGATCTGCCGGTCGAACCGGCCCGGGCGAAGCAGCGCCGGATCCAGCACGTCCGGTCGGTTGGTCGCGGCAATCAGGATGACGCCCTCGGTCGTGTCGAAGCCGTCCATTTCGACCAGGAGCGCGTTGAGGGTTTGCTCGCGCTCGTCATGGCCTCCGCCGAGGCCAGCCCCGCGCAGCCGTCCGACCGCATCGATCTCGTCGATAAAGATGATGCAGGGGGCATGCTTCTTCCCCTGCTCGAAGAGGTCGCGGACCCGAGAGGCGCCGACCCCCACGAACATCTCCACGAAATCGGAGCCGCTGATGCTGAAAAACGGCACCCCCGCCTCGCCGGCAATGGCCTTGGCCAGGAGGGTCTTCCCGGTGCCGGGCGGCCCGACGATCAACACTCCCTTGGGGATTCGTCCGCCCAGTTTTTGGAATTTCCGGGGGTCCTTGAGGAACTCGATGATCTCGAGCACCTCTTCCTTGGCCTCATCGATCCCGGCTACGTCCGAAAAGGTGACTTTCTTCCGCTCTTCGGTCAAAAGCCGGGCCCGGCTCTTGCCGAAAGAGAGGGCCTTGTTCCCGCCGATTTGCATCTGCCGCATCAGGAAGAACCAGAGCCCCAGGAACAGAATAAAGGGCCCCCACGTGACCAGAAAAGTGATGTACCAGGGGCTGTCCTCCGGCGGCTTGGCCTCGATCTGGACGTTCCGCTCCCGCAGGAACTTGACCATGTCGGGATAATCGGCCGCATAGGTTCGGATCCGGCTGCCATCCTTCAAGACGGCGCTGATGTTGCTGGCCTTAATGGTGACTTTGGTGATTTCTCCCTTATCCAACAGGGACATGAAATCACTGAATATGACTTCCTCTTCGGGGGCATGGGTGGGGACGCTGAACAAATTGAACAGCAGAATCATGAACAGGCCCACCACGACCCAGAACAGTAGGTTCTTGACCCGAGAACTCATTCACATCCTCCCTACCCGATTCCATGGAACCGGGGAGACTTCATTTGCGGAAACAATAAATACTAGCACACCTCTTGGAGACCTGACAATAACTAGCCTAGTCTTCGTCCCCCTCCGAGACCTTATCCAGGACCGCTAAATAGGGAAGGTTTCGGTACTTTTGCTGATAATCCAGCCCATAGCCCACCACGAACTTATCCGGAATCTGGAATCCCACGTAATGCACCGGGGCGTCAACCTTGCGCCGCGTGGGCTTGTTCAGGAGCGCACAGACCCGGATGGACTTGGGATTTCGCTTGGAGAGGGTCCGCATTAGATATTGCAGGGTTAATCCCGAATCCACGATGTCCTCCACGAGCAAGACATCACGGCCGGCGATATCCTCCGTCAGATCCGTGACCATCTTGACCTTGCCGGTGGTTTTGGCCTTGGCCCCGTAGCTGGTCACGACCAGAAAGTCCACGCGGAGGGGGACCCGGATGGCCCGAGCCAGGTCGGCATAAAAGGCGTAGGCGCCTTTCAGGATCCCGACGAGGATCAGGTCCTTATCCGCGTAGTCGGCGGTGATTTGCTTCCCAAGATCACGGATTCGCGCCCGCATCATTTCTTGGGTGACAATCGGCCGTCCAAAAATACGATTCATGGGTCGTCAGGCTCCCTTGTCAACGCTCGGATTCTTGAGCTCCACCAGCAACAGGCGAGAGGACGCCGCCGAGGCGGCCACGCGGTGGTCGGCCCGGTATCCGCCCACCCACAGGATGCCTTCAGGGGCCACCAGAATGGGGACCAGACCCCGGTGGCGCCTCGGCAGCTTGAGATCCATAAAGTAATCCTGGAGCTTTTTTCTCCGTCCCCCCATGCCTACAGGGCAAAAGGCATCACCGGGCAGCCAAGTCCGGAGCATGAGATCCGGGGTAAACCGGTCCATATCCAGCAGGGCCCGGGTGTGTGTCCCCTTGGCCCAGGACCGCAGAGACGGGTCCGGTGGCGACTGGACCAGGAATTCCATCACCTGGTCGGTCAAGGGCCAGTGAACCTTGGAGGGAACGGCCACGGATAGCTGAAACGGGAGTCCCTTCCCGTGCTTGGTCCCCGGTTTGTGCAATACACTCCCAGCCTGGCCGGTGGATCCGACCGGATGGAATCGGAGGGTCTCGTAATCCCGAAGGACCTCGACTCCATGCAGGGTCAGCACCGACCCGGACCGCCCGTGCAGGACGCGGTCCAACAGGGCCGCCACGCCTCGAAACGATGGGCCCTTCACGGCCCCGCTGGCACGGCAAATCATGGTCCGCATCGCCCGGCGCTGGATGGCGAGGGGCAGGGCCAACAGCCCCGCGCGGTCGATCACCAGATCCCCCTGCTGCATCCGAGTCAGAGGGGTCAGGGCTGAGGCCGTCCAGGCCTCCAGACATCGATCCTCTTCGCCCAAGATGTCGGCCTGCCGCGCCAAAACCTGCACGAGCGAGGGATTGACCTGTTTGAGGGCCGGCAGAATATTCTGCCGTACCCGGTTGCGAAGGTAGAGAGGCTTGGCGTTGGTCGAATCGATCCGAAAGTCCTGCCCCTGGGCTTCCAGATACGCCAGCAGCTCCACGCGCGACATGGTGAGCAACGGGCGAATCACCCAGGGCTGTCGAGCAGCGGGGATTCCCGCCATTCCCCTGGTGCCGGCTCCCCGCAGCATCCACATGAGAAGCGTCTCGGCCTGGTCATCGGCCGTGTGGCCAAGCGCGATCCGGTCGACTCCCCGCGCTGCCGCCATACGCTCAAACACCGCATACCGAGCCTCCCGGGCCCACTCTTGAAGGGATCGCCCCCTCCGCCCGAGACTCCCTTCCATAGGATCAAGGCGTTCCTGGTGACAAGGAATCTCGAGGCGCTCGCAGAGACGGGCGACGAATCGCGCGTCCTCGTCGGATTCCGCGCCCCGCAACCCATGATTCACGTGGACCACCTCGATGCGCAGGGAACAGGACGGCGCCACTTCGGCGAGCAGGCGCAGCAACGCAACCGAGTCGGGGCCTCCCGACACGGCGGCCAGGATGCGATCGCCGGCCTTCCACAGGTGTTGCTGCCGCACGTACGCGAGGACCCTCTTCAAAAGGGGATTTTCCCGAACCGTTCTTCGAGGTGGTGTCCGAATGCTGGTCATCATGTGACTCTCAGTCTGGGCCGTCCTGCGCTCACGTGGGCTCGCCGGTTTGGGCAGCCTCCTTGAGCGTCACCCGGGCCTGCGTAACATCGAGGGCAATCCGCGCAGCCAGTTCCTCGGCGGAGGTAAAGGTCTGGTCGTCCCGGAGACGCTCTACGAATTGCACCAGAATCTTTTCATCATACAGGTCTGCCTCGACATCCAACAGGGACACTTCCAACAGGCGTTCACCCGGGCCAAACGTTGGCCGCGTCCCGATATAGGACACCGAGTCGAAGGTTCGTCCCCGCCAGGACACCGTGGTCGCATAGACGCCGTCCGCCGGAACGACCCGCCGTTCCGGAAGCCGGAGGTTGGCGGTCCGGCATCCCAGGTCCTCGCCCCGCTGGGCGCCCCGGACCACCTGTCCCCCCAAACTGTACGGACGTCCCAGAAAGTGCGCCGCCTGCTGCACGTTCCCCGCCTGGATCAGGGTCCGAATGCGGGTGGAGCTGACGACCTCGCCGTCCACGCGAACGGGCTGGACCGGATGGACCTGGAACCCGGCTTTCTCCCCCAAGCGGACCAGGTCGGCCATTCTCCCGGCCCGGCCTTTCCCGAAGGCAAAGTGCTCGCCCACAAACAGGTCTCGCACCCCGATGCCGTCCCGAAGAATCCGAAAAACAAACTCGTCCGGGCTGAGGGCCGCGAAGGCCTGATTGAATTCCAGGATCAGGACCTGGGCGAGCCCGGCTTCCCGAAACCGGTTCAGCTTGTCCTCTTCCGTGGTCAGCTGCCGAAAGGCCACGTGGGGCGCCAGCACCGTCACCGGATGCGGGTCAAAGGTCAGGACCATCGGGGCGCCCTGGACCGAACCCGCCCTCTCCACGACCGTGTGTAGGAGAGCGATATGACCGCGATGCTGTCCGTCAAAATTGCCGATCGTCAGGACAGGATGCCGGACCGGTTTGTAGTCAGCCAACCCGTGAATAACGTCCACGCGTCACTCGTTCAGCAAGCGAGCCGCATCTTTGGCAAAATAGGTGAGAATCATGTCCGCCCCGGCTCGTTTGATGGAGAGCAGTGATTCCAGCATCGCGCGTCGTTCGTCCAGCCATCCGGATCGGGCGGCGGCCTTGAGCATGCTGTATTCCCCGCTCACCTGGTAGGCCGCAATCGGAAGGGTGGTGCACTTCCGGGCCGCGGCGATTACGTCCAGATAAGGAAGCGCGGGTTTGACCATGACAATGTCGGCCCCTTCCTCCACGTCCAATTGGATCTCCCTCAAGGCTTCCCGGAGGTTGGCCGGATCCATTTGATAGGACTGCCGGTCCCCGAACTTCGGAGTGGAATCAGCCGCGTCCCGAAAGGGCGCGTAAAAACAGGAGGCAAACTTCGCGGCATAGGCCATGATCGCCGTGTCCGAAAACCCCTCGCGGTCCAGTTCGTCCCGAATCGCCCCGACCCGCCCGTCCATCATGTCAGACGGCGCCACCATGTCCGCCCC
>JBFFYZ010000182.1:0-4871 GCA_041568895.1 Nitrospiraceae bacterium | reverse complement strand
TCAGTGGGGGATCGCGGTAGCGGCGCTCTGGGGCGGAACTCTGGTGGGGGGAGTCGCGGACGCCTCCGCTCAGGTGATGGGGGAACGGGCGGAAATGGATCGGCTGGAGGCGCGGGCCGAGGAGCTCATCGCAAACGGCGATGCGGACGGCGCGGCCATGACCATCGGAAAGGCCGCCCTCATGGCCGGCCAGCTGGCCAAAGGCCAGGACGATCCGGCACAGACCACCCTGCTTCGCGGGGCCGAAGCCCTGTTTCGAGCGGAAGAGCACGCCTATCGAGCCTTGGCCCTCTTCCAACGAGCCGGCGGTCGACCGCCGGCCTCTTCCGGCGTCTGCGGCACGCTCAACCTCGCTAAACTTCGGCTCGCGGAAGCCGGGCCCTTACTGACCGAAGGGGGCGGCGCCTCCGCCACCGACACCGGGCAAGCTTCCCTCGCTCAGCGTCTGCAACAGGTGGCTACCGATTGGGCGGCCACTATTACAGGGCTGGGCAGTGATTTCCAGTGCCCCTGATCTCCGCGCTCCTCGTCCCTGATCCCAATCTCATTCCGCTTCCTATGGCCCCTCCTCCTCCGGGTTGACCGGGTTCACGCCCAGCGGCTTGCACAGCTGCAGCATCTGTCGATCCGAGCTGACGACCGACAGCCGGAGGGGCCTGAGCTCCATGGCCAGGGCCAGGTGCAGGGCCTGCGCGGATCGCAGGAACGGATACTCGAGGATCAGATTCTTGGTCGCCACATAGGTCTGCGGGGTCGGCGTCACGAAATGGTATAGCCCCCGCTCCGACTCCGATTCGAATTTCACCAGCACCGAATACCAATCATCCCGGGTCAATTCCCCGGCCCTGGCCTTGAGGGCCACGGCGGAATACAGGTCCGTGATCGTGGGGGTTGCCAGAATCACCGTCCGGCCCCGCTTGGACATAAGCGAGTTGACCTTTCGGCTGCCAAGCTCCCGCGTGTACCGTTTCACCAGCGCCGTACTATCAAAATAGTAAAAGGCCATCGATCATTTCCTCCCCAACAGGATGAGTTCCGCCAACGGGTCCCGCAATTTGGACAGCCGGTCCTGGATCTCGTCCAGGGGTATTTCGTCGTAGCCCTGCTTGCGCAGGGTCTTCAGGATGCTGCCGCTGGTGACCTGCTGCGTGTCCGTTTTGATCCGTTGAAGTAGCCCCTCCTTGGCCATGCGATGGGCCCGGCGCCGTTGGCGTTTCGGCGGTCTCGCCGAGGATCCCGAAGATCCCTTTGACGCGCCTTTTCCCGCCTTGCGTTTGGCCGAGGATCGTCCCTGACGTCGTGTTGGCATTGGCTCATCCTCCCGAAAGGGGTTTACTTCGTCCCGTCCTCCTGTGCGCAGCCCTTGCCGGCGGGGGTGTCCGACGGCGGAGCCTCCCCGTACACGAACCCGGCGAGCGCTTTCACGAGACCGGAGGTCAGTTCTTCCTGCATCACGCGCACGGCCTTGGCTTTGGCCTCGTCCTCCGTCAGGTGGCCTTCCCGCCCGCCGCCCGAGACGGCACCGACCACCCGCTGCGATCCCGTCTCCATCACGATTAAATCCGTGCACCACCGCGCATATTTGAACCGGGGATCCGGCACGTCGATCTTCGACACGCGCACCGTCCCTTTGACCAGGAGCTGCAGGCGTTGGGGCCCCGGGCCCTCCGTGGGAGCCGAGCCCGACGCCGCCTGGTTGGTGGCCACCGGCAATCCTTCCCGCAAGAGCCCCTCGACCAGGGCCTGGCGAAGGCTCTCCGCCTGATCGCCCAGGATGTCCACACGGACCAGCACCTCGGTGCGGAGCAGATCTTCCAACTCCGCCGTCAAGGTCCGGACGCTGTAGGGCGCGGGGATGCCCCGGCCGCTCGGCCTGATCACCCGCAGATCGGCGTTGTGCGCCTCCCGGTGAACCAAATCCTTGACCGCGCGCCGCATGGATTTGACGCGGGTCAACACATCGGGACTCTGCCGGGACTCCCGGAGCGACGCCTCCACTGCGCGGTCCAGGTCGGCGATCCGTTCGGCCAGTGCGGTGCCGGCCTGCGTTCGGTTGATGCCGGCCAACGCATAGTGCGTCTTCTTGCGGCGGTCCCGCCAGGTTTCCAGAACCTTTGTGTTTTCCAAGACCTTCTCCGTGGAGACGCGGGTCACCTGATCCAGCGTCAGGCGCCGTTCGGTCAGGCTGGTCCCGCGGTTTTCAAACACGAAAAACGTCTCCCAATCCTTGGATTGAAGGCTCACCTCGGCCTTGAAGATCTTGGCCACCGCCCCATAGGCCCGTTCCCCCGCCGCCTCGGCCGACTCCCCCCGCCCCAAGCCGGTTAGGTAGGTCTCCGGCGGATACTGGCTCGAGGGATCCTCAATCCACGAGGGACCCGTGGTGCGGTTCCACCAGGCACAACCGTCCACCCCGGTCAGGGCCAGGGCCATCAACGACGCTATCGCCACCCGTCCCACTTGCATCGGACTCCGTCCCTATTGCATGAGGCGCTCGATGAACAACCGCGTCTCCCCCGGTTGGATCGTCACGGCATGGGCCAACGCCGGGGTCGTCAGGCTCCCCCCGCGGACCACCGGGCGGACGTTGATCGTGTAGCTGCCCGCCGGCACCCACAGCCGGGCCACCTGGATCTCATCGGGCAAGGTGCGCCAACTTCGCTTATCCGCTTCTTCCGAGGCCACCGCCAGGAACTTACTGAAGAGGCCGACCAGCAGGCCCACCCAGGGGCCGGCATCTTCGCCAGCGGCAGCCTGGGCGCCTCGTCCCACTCCCTCCGCCAGCCCGAACTTCAGAGCCGCCCGCGCGACTGCTTTGAGCGCCAACGTCGTGAACCGGTCCTTCAGGTTTTTTTCCGCCACGGCCGTGAAGTTCTGGGCCAACACGGAGTTGGCGCTGAAGTCCCCGGGGGAGCCGGAGGCGCTCACCTGCACATGGTCGATTCGCGTTTTTTGGGGAACCAGATGCGGCAGCGCGACCCGTACGACGCGCCCGCTGAGTCCGTAGAGGAGGCTTTCGGCGACACGAGTGTTTTGATTGCTGGGGCCCATGACCCCCTTGGTCACCAGCACCAGCTTCAAGGCGTCCAGGCTGATGGGCAGATCGAGAAATTGGTCCTCCTTGTGCGGCGCCCGGCCATTATAGCTGATCACGATGATCTGGGCGAGGTCCTTGGTGTCCCGGACCGGCCGCCAGGCGACGTCCGGAAAGCTGGCGAGGTAGTCCGCGTGCTCGGTCTGCAGGTGTAGGGCGTCGGTCAGGCGGAGCAGGTCCGCCCGCAGGAGTGGCGGAACCGGCGCCCGGATCCAGGCGGCGCTTCGCCGGTATTCTTCGTAGGCCTTCCGATACGCGATGAACGCATCGTTTAGCTCGCCGGCCGCCTCGAACAACAGCCCGTTGAGATACCGCGCAAAGGGATCATCCCGGTAGGCGCCCTGGTCGCCCACGCGATCCGAGAGCAGATTCAACCGATGGTCGATCCGTCTCGCCTCGACCAGGGCCTCCGTCCAATTCCCCAGGGCGGCGTAATTCAGGGCCTTGCTGACGTTGACCATGACCTGTTCAAAGGGTTCCCCTTCGAACGGCAACGCGGTGTCGTTGACCAGCATCGCCTTGGCTTCGGTCCGGATGCGGCGCGTGTACAACCGCTCGAGTTCCTGATCGGCCTGCTCCAGCATCGCGTTGCTTTCCTGATACCGGCCGGCCAACTGGAGCGTCAGGCCCCGATCCATCCAATACAACACCCGGTCCTTGCTCCGGTACGAGGATTCGGCTTCCTCCACGACTTTGTCGGCACGAGCGGGATTGCCGGCCTGAAGGGCCTGGTCCACCAGGACATAATGCTTGGTGCCCGGACCGCACCCGGCCAGGATGCCGGCAAACAAAACGGCTGTCAGGAGGACGAAACCCCGCCTGGGCGAGGCGGGAAGGCGACCGGACCACGGGATGGTCGGCTGAAGGCGTGAACCGAGCGGAGATGCTGCGGAAGGGTTCAACGACCTGCGAGGGAATTAAAAAAGCGTACGCTTACGTTCGACGACTTTCTTGATCTTCTTTTGCCCGAACCAGGACTTCACGTTGCTTTCCAGGTCAATCAATTCCAGGTCCACCTGATAGAACACCGCCTTCACGCCCTCGGCTTCATCGAGGATCGTGGAGATGTTGCCCCGCATGAGGTAGTCGGCGCCCAGTTCCTTGCCGGGGGATTTCTGGGTCCCCTCCCGGGAATGGACCGCTTGCTCGGCGCGTTCCTCACGGACCTCTTCCCGCTCGCCTTTCCCGGCGACGAACTGCACCCGCTGGGAGTTCGTCAGCTCCCGGGACAGGTCCGTGACGAAGGTCTGGGTATTCAGGTGTTCGTGGCTCCGGTTCAGGATCGTGCCGACGACCACGACCGGCTGGCGGTTCTTGGACTTGGTGAAATTCTCCAGCCACGGATTGCTGAGGGCTTCCTTGACCATGGCCTCCGCCACCAGCCGCGAATCCGTGTCGTTCCAGCGGCCGCTGAGGTCGGTCACCACCCCCGTGTCCACCCGGGTCACCTTTGTGCCGGAGGAGCAGCCGCCCAAGAGGAGCACCAGTCCGATGACCGGCAGGACTAACGTTTTTGTACCCATGCTATTTCCCCGCTCGCTTGCCTTCTTCAGAATCCAGGCGATCAAAGAGCCGCTCGGCATTTTTCCGGACGAAATCCCGAACCTCGGCGTTCAATTCCTTGGCCTGCATCATCGCCTCTTTCATGTCTTCGAGGGACAGTTTCGCCAGCACGTAATAGGTCCCGGTGTCTTCATCCTTGTAGCGGTCAACGGGGCGCACCCCGCTCAAAGTGACCGCGGAGAAGGTCTTGATGGCCCGCTCCACGTTCTGCTCT
>JBFFYZ010000181.1:0-4871 GCA_041568895.1 Nitrospiraceae bacterium | reverse complement strand
GGCCCGCGCCATAGCGGACACTGCCTGACAGTCGGATACCGACTGCCGAACTCACGACATGCGGCCACAAGGGCCACGTTTAAAGAAGCGTTCGGCCAACAATAAGGCAGTGCTGACTGTCCCCCACCAACGCACTATGGCGCACACGACGCGCTGCGCCGTTCGTCAGCGGGGCCGTACTCTTATCATCACCATTACCGGAAATTATCTGAAAATAGTCTTCCTTTTCAGGTGGTCCATCTCAGAGTGGTCTTTTCTGGTACAGGGTGCGTGCAAGGTGTATCGGCAAGCTGATCCAGGTGATATCGCTGGAGTTGCCGGTACCAGAACGCAGGTGTGTCAGCTTCCAGGATCAAATTCATCGTGGTTGTGTGAAGATTTCCCTGCTCCTGAAGTTCAATAATCGCTTTGTCCTGCTGGAGCGCCTTTCTGGCAATGATTTGCGCGAACCACCCCAGCGGGAACGCCCATCGGAGGAAATTCCATCCCATTGTGAAATCTAATCGTGTGACATTTTCTGTGAGCGGCGTCACAACAACCATAATGGCACCCCAGCGCGTTCCTACCTCAAAGGTCTCAAGGTGAATCCCGGGCATGAGAAAATCGACCGTGGTTATGGCGGGTGCCAGTCGAGGGTTCAGTACACGAAAGACAATGGTATTGGGAAGGCTGACGTTAGTGGAAACGGTTCGAAATCCTTGTGCCAGCCTGGTGAATTCTTTTTCCTTAACCCTCGGTACATGTCGCTGGCGAAAGATTCCATGATGCACGAATGGGACATGGGCAGGGTCAATGAAATTATCAACCGCAAACTCCATCCTGGCCTTGACCGGGAGGGACATTCTGAGAACAGCCAACGGACTACCATCTGAGGGAACCGGAAATGTAGGTGGAGGAACTGAAGGGTGAGGGCACCGGGCATTGCCTATGAAGACCCAGACCCATCCGTCCTGTTCCTGGACCGGAAAAGATCGGACGCGTGGCAATCTTGGCTTGGCTTCGTTGCCCAAGGATGGAACTTCCAGGCAGGTCCCAGAGAGCGCGTATCGCCAGCCATGATAGCGGCACCGGATGGAATCACCTTCCTGCCACCCGGCTGACAGAGGAACACCACGATGTGCGCAATGATCTTCGAGGGCATGCACGCGGTGGGACTGGTCGCGGAGAAGAACGATCGGCTGATTCAATAAGGTCGCTTGCGTCGGGTACCCAGCTCGAATGCGACAGCTGTCGGCTGCGATATACCAGAATCCTTCCAGCATTAGTGTCAAATTCTAGCACATTACGGGTTGGAGTATACACATGACTCTTACATCTGAAGAGTTTTCATATTTTTGAACAGCATCAAAAGCATAATAAGTTTTATTGGATCCTCAAAAAGGTTACGGCTATGAACTTGAAAAGTCGACGAAGGAAGTCGAGCTCTTGAACCAGGATTTTGAACCAATTAGGAGTGTGGAGTCTTCAGCGAATAAGCTCTTAAAAGGCTGGGTGGCTTCCGGGCTGGGACCCAACATCCGCCTGAGTTGCAGGCTCATGGCGGAAGGGCGGCTCGGATGGAACGGATGCGCAGGGAGGTTTGCGCCAGTGCGATCACTGCATGACAACAGGAGACAGGCTGCCGGACGCGACGACATGCGGCCACGGAGGCCACGTTTTACAGAAGCCTTCGGCCAACAGTAAGGCGGGATTAGGTATCTCCCACCAACGCATTATGGCGGAACCGACCCTGTGCGCCTTTCGTCAGCCGAGACGATTTTACTAGTAGTCCACGCGGATGAGGTAGAGGCCGTGGGGTGGGGCGGTTTTGCCGGCCACTTTTCGGTCTTTCGCCTCGAGAATCCTTTTGAGATCCCCCGGCTGGCGCTTTCCCTGTCCCACCTCGACCAGCGTTCCCACGATCGTGCGGACCATCTGTTTGAGCAACCGATCGGCTCGAGCTTCGATCCGGATCAAGGGGCCTTCTCGAATGAAGTCCAGCGCGCGGAGGTCGCAGACGGGGTTTTCATTGTCCGTGGGGGAGTTTTGGAAGGAAGAAAAGTCGTGCCGTCCGACCAGGTGGCGCGCAGCTTCCCGCATGGCGTCGATGGCTAACGGCTCGCGTATATGCCAGGACCGGGACCGGTCCAAGGTCGACCGGTCCGGCCGATTGAGAATCCGGTACTCATAGAGCTTCTCCTTGGCCGAGTAGCGCGCGTGAAAGCCCTCGGGAACTTGCTCCACTGAGAGCACGCTGATATCCGACGGGAGCAGGCCATTCAACGCCCGCTTCCATTCCTCCGCGGTCAGTCCCCTGTCCGATTTGAAACTCGCTACCTGGCCGAGCGCATGGACGCCTGCGTCGGTACGCCCGGCGCCGATCGCCGAAACGGCGGTTTGGGACACCTGGCCCAGGGCCGACTCGATGGCGGCCTGCACCGTGGGCTGGTCCGGTTGGCGCTGCCATCCGGCATACCCCGTCCCGTCATACTCGATGGTGACTTTGAAAGTCGGCACGGAAACTCAGGATAGAGAAGAACGCGTGGGAAAGAAAGTCCTGCTAGTTGGCGGCGGTTTGGAGGGGACTCAGGTAAGCCTTGATACCTTCATAGATGCTCTCGGCCATCCGGGTCAGGTAGGCCTTGCTGCGCATCTGCCGCTCTTCCGTGGGATTGGAAATGAACGCGATCTCCGCCAGGATGCTGGGCATGGCGGTAAAGCGGAGCACGTAAAAGGGCGCGGTCTTCACCCCATGGTCCTCCACGTCGTACCGGCTGCCCAGGTGGGTGACCATGGCCTGTTTCGTGGTCCAGGCCAGTTCGAGGGAGTCCTCGATTTTCTTGGAGGTCAGCAGATCCGCTAAAATTATATTGATCCCGCTGGTCTCACCGATCGGGGTGCCGTTTTCACGCGCGGCCACTTCGAGGGCCCGACGATCGCTGGCCTCCCCGAAGTGATAGACTTCCAGCCCCCGGACCGACCGCCGCGGGTGGGAGTTCACGTGAATCGAGACAAACAGATCCGCCTCATGTTTGTTGGCAAATTTGGCCCGGTCCTCGAGTTCCACGAAGACGTCGCGGCTCCGGGTCATCAACACCTTTTTCCCCAGCCGTTGCGTGATCATGTCGCGCAAGATCAGCCCCACCTGCAAGGTGACGTCCTTTTCGGTCGTCTTGTTCCGTCCGAGCGCCCCGGGATCCTTCCCGCCGTGTCCCGGATCGATCACGATGGTTTTGATCTCCTGGGGTGGGCGATCGGCCAGGGTCATGACCGGCTGGGCGGGAGCGAGTTCGGCTTCCTCCTCTTCCGAAGAGGCGGGACCGCCCTCCGTCGTGAAGACGTCCAGGACCAGACGCTCAGGCCGGCTCAGGGGCAAGAGTTTGTAATCGGTGACGGCTTCCAGATTGACTTCCAGGGTCACCGAATTGGGATGCGGCTGGGAGACGGCGATCGCCTCGGGAAAGGCCTGGTCGGTCAACCGGCGCTTGGCGGCATAACTCAGCCGGGAATTTTGCAATTCGATGATGACCCGGTTCGGGCCTTGTTGCCGGCTTTGCGTGAAGGTCACGCTCTGCTGCAGGTCCAGGACGAGGCGGGTGAAGTCCGGATAGGCCTTGTACCGGAGGTCTTGCACGATAACGGGGAGGTTCCGGGACGAGGGGCGTTTGGATTTTTTGGCCTTGCGGGCGACGAGGATTGCGGTGCCCTTGCCGTTGGAGGCAGACAGGGTCGGAGCCCCGGCCCAGACGGGGCCCGGGACACCTCCGGACAGGCCGAGCAGGAGTGCGGTCAGGACCCAAAGCACGAGCTTATGAGGAATCCCCATAGGGTAAACTTCCTGCCCTCCAGAAAGGGGGTTTTCCTTCGAATGAAAAAGTTTTCTCAGAAGTGATGAGGAATGTCAAGGGAAACCTTTCAAAATCAATGGGTTTTTGAAAATTGACAGGCCTGTGTCTGTGGGGTAGGCTCGCCGGTCATGGCCACGCATTTGATCATTGACGGCTACAACCTGCTGGGGGTCCGGGGGCAAGTCGGGCGCGTGAGCGGCTCCGAGTCCGAGCAGGCTCGGGAGCAACTCCTCCGTGACCTGGCGGCCTATCGGCACCAGCGCCCCCATGCGATCACCGTGGTCTTTGACGGGTGGCAGCAGGGCCAGGCGACGGAGCATCGGGAGCACCGGGCCGGTCTGGAAGTGGTCTTCTCACGAAAAGGCGAACGGGCCGACCAGGTCATCCAGCGGTTGGCCGACCAGTATGGGAGCGACTGCGCCGTGGTGTCTTCCGATCGGGAAGTCGCTGAGTTCGCGCGGGCGCAAGGCGCGTTCGTCATGGGCGCGGGCGAGTTCGACGGGAAGCTTCGGCAGGGAAGCACGGGCAGGGGGCCGCGCGGGATTCGGGGCCGAGACGAGAGCGACGACGATCTCCCCAAACGGGGGCCTGAGAAGAAGGGCAACCCCCGGAAGCTTCCCAAGGCTCTCCGCAAGCGCCAACGCCAGCTCAGGGGATTTTAAAAAGGCGCCTGGTGTTGTCGGCGGTGATCCGCCCGACCTGCTCCACGTCCAGAGCCTCCGACTCCGCCCGAACCTCCGCCAACTTTTCGGCGACGAGCGTGACGAACGAGGGCTCGTTGCGTTTGCCGCGATGTGGAGCCGGGGTCAGGTACGGACAATCCGTTTCGACCAACAGGCGATCCATCGGAACGGTTTTGGCGATGTCCCGGAGCATGCTCGCATTCTGGAAGGTCAATACCCCTGAGAACGACAGGTAGAACCCCAGGTCCAGCGCGTCCTTGGCCAGCCAGGCATCTCCCGTAAAGCAGTGAAACACCCCGCCGACGGTCCCGGCTTTTTCCTCTCTGAGAATGGCGATCGTATCCTCCTGCGCCTCCCGGCT